>DATLFM010000082.1 GCA_035541015.1 Candidatus Thermoplasmatota archaeon | reverse complement strand
CGGCCGTGACGACCTCGAAGGTGGCGTCGAGGAGCTTTCCGTCGCGGACCTCCGCGAGCCCGAGCACGCCAGCCATCAAGCCCGCCTCCCGTGGCCTTTGTCGCGAAGGAGCGCGACGAGCTTCTTGGCCGCCTCTTCCTCGGATCCTTCGAGGATCGTGGCGCCCTCGCCCGCGGGAGGCGGGAGGAGCTTGACGACCCGCGTCTTTGCGCCCTCGCTTCCGACAAGCGCCCGCTCGACGCCCAAGGTCGCAAGGTCGTACGTCTGGATGGGCTTGCTCTTGGCCGCGAGGATGCCCTTGAGCGCCGCAAGGCGGGGCTCGTTGAGGCCGGTCTGGATCGTGAGGACGGCGGGCGTCTGAACCTCCACGATCTCGTTCACGCCGCCTTCGAGCTCGCGGTGCACCGTGAGCTTCTTGTCCGTCCAGTCCACCTTCGTCACGATCGTCGCGCAAGGCGCGCCGAGGAATTCGGCAAGCGCGGGCCCCACGACGCCGGCATCGTCGTCCTCGGCTTGCACGCCGCAAAGGACGAGGTCGAAGGGTTGCTTGCGAATGGCCGCGGAAAGCAATCGAGCGATCGCGATGCCGTCGCTTCCGGGCACGGCCGTGTCCCATGCGCGGACGGCGCGGTCGGCACCCTTGGCCAGGCAGGCCCGCAACGTTTCGTCCCATTCGGGGGGACCCACCGTCACGACCGTGACGCTTCCCCCGTGCTTTTCCTTGAGGCGAAGGCTCTCTTCGAGGGCGTAGGCGTCGAAGTCGTTGAGATCGTACGCGAGGCCCGCGCGCTCGATGTCCGTGCCGTCCGGTTTGATGCGGACGCCGGCGGAGATCTCGGGGACGCGCTTGACGCAGACGACGATTTCCATCCGGATCGGCGTTGCATCCCGCTTGCGGGATTTAACAGTATGTCCGGCTCGGACCCATTGTCCCGCCGTGGGGCAATCTATTTAACGGGCGTTGGATTTGGCGGTCCGATGCAGGACCGGCGCATGGTGTTTCCAGGCGACGAGATCGCCGTCGCCGAAGAGTTCGTGCCCGGGCCCGGCACGTACGAGGAGAACGGGCGCGTGCTGGCCGCGCGAATCGGCGTGCCGGTCCTCGACTCGAAGGAGTTCGTCGCGCGCGTCGACGCCCTCACGAACGTGCCCGTCGTGCTTCGGGCCGGAGACGAGGTCCTGGGCGTCGTGAACGCCGTCCGGTCGTCCATGGCAATCGTCGAGGTGCACGCGCGCTGCGACGCGCCCGAGCGCGAGATCGCCGGCGACACGAACGGCACGCTCCACATCAGTCGTGTGAGCGACGAATACGTGCCCGATATGGAATCCACCTTCAAGCTTGGCGACATCCTGAGGGCCGAGGTCGTAGGCGTCGATCCCTCGCTGCAGCTTGCCACGAAGGCGCCCCAACACGGCGTCCTCAGGTCGCTGTGCCCCCGCTGCCGCGCCAAGATGGACGCGCGGGAAGGCGCGCTCGTCTGTCCGGAGTGCGAGTGGAAGGACACGGGCAAGATCAGCACCCTCTATGGAACCGGAAAAGTTTAAGTACGGTGTCCGTTTCTACCGCCCGATTCCAATGGAAATCCGTCTCGTCGAGAAGGCCGACAACGCCATCGAGGTCGAGTTCGTCGGCGAGAACGAGACTCTTCTCAACCTGCTCAAGCAAAAGCTCCTTGCCATGGACAAGGTCGAGTCCGCCACGTACCTCACGGGGCACCCGCTCCTCGACCAGCCCCGCCTCTACGTCGAGGTGAAGTCGGGCAAGCCCGAGCAGGTCCTCAAGCAGGCGGCAAAGGAGCTTCGCGAGCAGTACGACGAGTTCGAGACGCAGCTTCTCCGCGCGCTGCCGGCCTCGGGCCCGGCGTGATCGGGGAGCGCGTGCCCGGCCGGTTCTTGCCGCTGCGCGAGCCTCCGCCCGAGGAGCGCAAGCTTGGCCTTGGCGACTACGTCACGCGCTCGGCGGGAATCGGCGGGCGCCTGCGCGCAAGCCCCGAGGATTTCGTCGTCGAGGAGATTCCCAAGCCCCCGGCCGCCGCGCAGGCGGGGGGCAAGTACACGATCGCGCAGGTGCGCGCCCGCAACTGGGAGACGAACCGGCTCGTGGCCGAGATTGCACGACGACTGTCGATCGGCCGGTCGGACGTGTACTTTGCCGGCACCAAGGACAAGCGCGCCGTGAAGACGCAGCAGCTTGCCATCCGCGCCCCGCAGGAAGCGGTCGAGAACCTGCGTCTGCGCGACGTCGAGGTCCTCTCCACCTATCGCGCGGACAAGGCGCCCAAGATCGGGGAGCTCCTTGGCAACCGCTTCGTCCTCCGGATCCGCGAGTTCGAGGCTCCTTTGGAGGAGGCGCTCGAGCGTTGCCGCGCCGTCGCCTCGGAGATCGAAGCCCTCGGCGGAGTGCCCAACTGGTTTGGTCCACAACGCTTTGGCAGCTTGAGGCCCATCACGCAGGACATCGGCAAGCGGCTCCTTGCCGGGGATCTTCGGGGCGCCATCCTCGATTACGTCGCGAATCCGCAGCCCGGCGACCCGCCCGACGTGCACGCCGCCCGGTCCTACTTCGAGGCCACCTGCGACGCGTCCGGCGCCCTGCAGCGATACCCCGACCACCTCGAGTACGAGCGGGAGATCCTCCGGCGCCTTCACGCTCGCCCGGACGATTGGGACCACGCCCTGCGCGCGTTCCCGCGAAACCTCCAGAACATGTTCCTCTACGCCTACCAGTCGCTCCTGTTCAACCGGATCCTCGCGGCTCGACTGGATGCGGGGCTTCCGCTGGCGGATCCGGTGCCGGGGGATCTTCTCGTGGCCATCGGCCGGGACGGAACGGTCGACCGCGAACGATGGATCGCGGTGACCGAGGAGAACCGCGAGGCGTGCTCGCGTGCGGTAGGTGAGGACGATGGCCGTGTCACGGCCATCTTGTACGGATACGAGGTTCCGTTTGCAGGCGGCGCGATGGGGCAACTGGAGCGAAAGGTCGTGGAGCAGGAGGAGCGTCTCGAAAGGGACCGTTTCCGGATGCCTCACCTGCCACATCTTGCCAGCCGCGGCACGCGCCGCGAGATCGCAATGAGGCCCGACGACCTGTCCATCCGAGGCGGCGAGGACGCGACCGGTCCCTTCGTCGAGCTGACGTTCCGCCTACCCAAAGGATCCTACGCCACGAGTCTCGCGCGCGAGTTCCTGAAGGCGTCCTTCGCGGCGTACTAGTTCGACTTGTCTTGGATATTGGCACATTCGATTTTTCTTGGTTTTAATGACGCCGCCTCGCGCAGCCATGGCGAGAACGTTCCCGTGGCGTGCCCAGCCGGGGCTACTGGGTGGGCGGGTCAAACCGCAAATTCTGACGATTTAGACTCCGGAGAGCCCTTTTTCACCCTGCGCGTCGAAACGGCCAGGGGTTTTGGCGTGAATTCATTATTATCTAGCTATGACAATAGAAAAATATCAACGCTCTCGTCCTTGGTGTTAACGTGCATGCGTACGGTCGGTGGGGGTATTTAAACAACCACCCGGCGTGGGACACCGTACACGAATCCGGGGGATGATCCGCCGACCCAGAATCGTGAGCTGGTCCGCGTGGTGTTCGGCTGCACGTTTACAGAAAACGCCAGTCACGTTCTACCGGCTACAAAATAGTGCAAGAGGTGATTCCTTTCACTCGAAATCACAGCGGGGCGGCGTAAACGTGCAAGCGTACGCTTTGGGGAATGCGCGTTTGATGTACACAAATGGGCATGCCCGATGCGAAGCGAAAACCTTCGTCCAGCGGGTCCGAAAATCCTGGCTGGTGGTCGCGTAGCCGCCGAGCCTGTGTCGAGCCCGATCGCGCGTCCCTGGCACCTGCTCGCACCGGGCGCGACAAGCAGTCGATTGGAACGTTACGACGTTTCCAAACGAACGCCTCTGGGATCGGCCCTCGCGGGCGCGGTGCGATTCTTCTTGGTATTCAAGAGCCTTGGTAAAACGGTTCGATCACCGTTGGCCAAAGACGTGGATGGTCGCGTTCGTGAGATTCGCCGTGCTGTTGTGGGCCGCCCGGATGGAAAACGTCCAAGTTCCGGTGACGGGATGGTGGACCGGAGCCTGCTGGGGCGAGCCCTCCGGCGGTTGGAGGAGCAGGGTTACGTTCTGGGCGTCCGGAGTGACGCGAGCGTCCAGGAGGGAAAGTCCGGCCGGAACTTCGAACGTTGACCGAGGAGGGCTCGTCGTTTCGTTGACGCTCACTCCGCCCATGCGCGCGAGAACGACAGGCACGCCAAGGCCCGGGAAGGTTTCGTTCCGGCAGGGGAAGAGACCCGGCAGTGTCGGACCCCCTCGCACGACGAACCGCGCCGGCCCGAACGGCACGTCTGCGGGGTCGACCCGCACCTCGAGCGTCCAGGGGCCCGCCGAGGGCGATTCGACGGCGCATTCGGCCGGCGAGGGGGACAAGCGACGGCTGTCGAAGCGCTCTCCCGTCGGCGACTCGAGGAGCACGTGGGTCGTGGGGCGGCGGCCGGCGATCTCGGCCACGTAGAGGAGGACGAGCCCGGCCGGCACGTCGAACGCGTGGCGCTCGACGGTGCCCGGGGTGAGCGAACCGACGTCCACGGAGGCAAGAATGCGCGTCTCCGCGAGGAAACGGTCGCCGTCGAGGCAACCGGCCAGCGGCAAGGCGAGCAGCACGGCGCACCACGCGGCCGCCCATCGCGGGAGCGAGTCCATGGGCGACCCCACGGCGGCGCAGGCTACGAACCTTTCGGGCGGCATGGAGGACGCATAGGTTCATCGTGGGGCGGAAGGCTTCGCCCGGGCATGCAATCGCCCCGCGCCCCCCGCGGCGCGAGCCTCACGTGCAAAGGTTGGCGCCAGGAAGGGCTGTACCGGCTGTTCCAAAACAACCTCGAGAACGCCGAGCGTCCGCAGGACCTCATCGTCTACGGCGGCACGGGCAAGCTGGCGCGCGACGTACGGTCCTTCGAGGGCATCCGCTCCGCCTTGGCTCGATTGGGGGACGACGAAACGCTTCTCGTGCAGTCGGGCAAGCCCGTGGGCGTGTTCCGGACGCACGATCTTGCGCCGCGCGTCCTGGTGGCCAACAGCAACCTCGTCCCGGCGTGGGCCACGTGGGAGCACGCCCGGGCGCTCGAAGCGCGGGGTCTTTGGATGTACGGCCAGATGACGGCCGGAAGCTGGTGCTACATCGGATCGCAGGGAATCCTCCAGGGCACCTACGAGACCTTCATGGCCGCCGCCCAAAGGCACTTCGGCGGCTCGCTGTCCGCGCGCATCGTCCTCACGGGCGGTTTGGGAGGCATGGGCGGAGCGCAGCCGCTGGCCGTGAAGATGGCCGGGGGCGTCTGCGTCGCCGTCGAAGTCGATCCCTCGCGCATCCGCCGCCGCCTCGATTCGGGCTACTGCGACGTCATGGTCGAGTCGCCCGCCGAAGCCGTGCGCCTGGCAGAGCAGGCGAGGCAAGACCGGAAGCCCCTGTCCATTGCGCTCCTTGGCAATTGCGCCGACGTCCTGCCCGCCTTTTTGGCCCGAGGCTTCCGGCCCGACGTCGTAACGGACCAGACAAGCGCCCACGACGCCTTGAACGGCTACGTTCCCGGAGGGATGGCGTACGAAGATGCCTTGGCGCTTCGCGCAAAGGAGCCTGCAACGTACCAGCGCCTCGCCCTTGCGAGCATGGCGCGCCACTGCCACGCCATGGTGGGCTTCCTTGGACGGGGCGCAATCGTGTTCGACTACGGCAACAACCTTCGCGGACAGGCGCTTGCCGCCGGTTTCGCACACGCGTTTGCCTACCCGGGGTTCGTGCAGGCGTACGTCCGACCCATGTTCTGCCAAGGGCGGGGCCCGTTCCGCTGGATTGCCCTGTCGGGCGATCCGGACGACATCCAAAAGACGCACGCGGTCGTCCGCGAACTCTTTCCGCACGACGCCATCCTCCAGCGTTGGATCGACCTTGCCGAGCGTCACGTTCCCGTCGAGGGCCTGCCGGCGCGCGTGTGCTGGCTTGGGCTTGGCGAGCGGGAGCGGTTTGCCGCGCGCATCAACGACATGGTCGCCCGCGGGGAGCTCTCCGCGCCGGTGGCCATCACGCGCGACCACCTGGACACGGGAAGCGTGGCCTCTCCGTACCGAGAGACGGAGGGCATGGCCGACGGAAGCGACGCCATCGCCGACTGGCCGATCTTGAACGCCCTTCTGAACACCGCCGCGGGGGCCGATCTCGTTGCGGTCCACTCGGGGGGAGGCGTGGGCGTGGGCCTCTCCGTGCACGCGGGCATGATCGTCGTCGCCGACGGCTCCGCCCGCACGGCCGAGCGCATCGGCCGCGTCTTTGTCACGGACCCCGGAATCGGGGTCCTGCGCCACGCCGACGCCGGCTACCCGGACGCGCGCCGGGTCGCCCGCGAGCAGGGCCTCAAGGGCCCCTTGCAGGAACCTTGATAAGGCGCCACGGATAGTGGGCGGCCGAGAGCTTGGTGAAAGCCCTGTCGCCGGAGGAGGTCTCCGCGCTCATCCACGACGTTCGTGGATCCGTCGCGGCGGCCCACGGGTTCCTGGCGGCGCTTCGCGAGGAAACCGGCGAGGCGCTCACGCCCGAGGCGCGCTCGTACGTCGACCGCGTGGAGCGGAACCTCCGGACGATCGAAGCGAAGATCGAAGCTCTGGCCAAGGCGTGACCATGGAGAAGTCCATTGCGCAACCCATTCGCATGCTCATCGTCGAGGACAACGAGGACCATTCCACGCTCCTGCAGCGGGCCTTCCGCGGCAAGCGCTTCGAGATCGACGTCGCCATCAACGGAAGCGACGCGATCGCGCTCCTGCGCGAACCCTACGACATCGTGCTCCTCGACTACAAGCTCCCCGACATGGACGGGCTCGAGCTTCTGGACAAGATCCGCGAGCGCGATCCCAACGCCGCCGTCGTCTTCATCACCGGCGAGGGCAACGAGGAGGTCGCCATGCGGGCGCTCTCCCACGGCGCGCTCGATTACGTGACGAAGCGCGCCGGCTACGACGTCGTCATCTCCGAGGTCGTCGAGGAGGCGCTGCAGAAGGTCGCCGACCTTCGAGGAACGGAGACCATGCCCAACCGCGAGGCGCTCGAGCGCGTCCTGGCCAACCTGCGGCTGGGCGGCGTCGTCAAGGCCATGATGGTGCTCTCGTTCAATGGCAAGGCACTCGCGTTCAAGCTTCCAAAGAGCGTGAACCCGGACGTCTCCGCCGTGGCGCTCGGGCGCCTTCGCACGGAAGCGGAGGCGCTCTCCGGCCATTTCAAGAGCGGGCTCATCTACGTCCACCTCCGCTTCGGCGCGCTTGGGGTCCTGCTGGAGCCCGTGGGCAAGCGCGCCGTGCTCGCCACGTTCATCGACCCGCCCGAGGCCGTCGCAAGCGCGCGCGTGCTCACGCGGCAGGCGATCGAGGCCATCCTCGCCGCCTGGTCCGGCGGCCCCTCGCCCCCGCGCAGCGACAAGGACCGCGACCGGGACAAGAAGGACTACGGCATGCCCGGGGCGCCCTAGCCGCCAAACGCTTATCCGCCGCGCGAGCATCCGAACCCCCATGCGCGCCGCCGCGCCGCCGCTTGCGCTCACGGGCCAGGACCTCCGCTGCGAGGACGTCGCCGGCGTCGCGCGCGAGAAGCAGCCCGTCGGGATCGCGCCCGCCGCGCAGGCGGCCGTGGACCGCTCGCGCGCCGTCGTCGAGGCCGCCGTCCGCGACGAGAAGGGGAAACCGGTCTACGGCGTGACGACGGGCTTTGGCGAGCTTGCCACCACGCGCATCCCGCCCTCGCGCGCGCGGGAGCTCCAGCGGAACCTCGTCCTCTCGACCGCCGCCGGCGTGGGCGCCCCCTACCCGACGGAAGTCGTGCGCGCGATGATGCTCCTTCGCGCCAACGCGCTTGCCAAGGGCCGCTCGGGCATCCGGCGCTCGACGCTCGACCTTCTCGTGTCCATGCTCAATGCGGGCGTGCACCCCGTCGTGCCCTCGCAGGGAAGCGTGGGCGCCTCGGGCGACCTTGCGCCCCTTGCCCACCTCGCGCTTGCCATGATGGGCGAGGGCGAGTGCGAGCACGGCGGCGGCGTCGCGCCCGCCGCGCGCGCGCTTTCCGCCGCGGGCCTCGCACCCGTCGAGCTTGCCGAGAAGGAAGGCCTCTCGCTCATCAACGGGACGCAGGCCATGACCGCCATGGCCGCGCTTGCGACCGTCGACGGCGCGCGGCTTCTCGCGACGGCGCAGGTGGCCGCCGCCATGAGCCTCGAAGCGCTCCTGGGCTCGGTCGCCCCCTTCGATCCCCGCCTCCACGAGGCGCGTCCCCACCCGGGCCAACGCGCCGTCGCGGAAAACCTGCGAAAGCTCCTGGCCGGAAGCGGCATCGTGGCGAGCCACGCCGGCTGCGACCGCGTGCAGGACCCCTACACGCTCCGCTGCATCCCGCAGGTGCTGGGGCCCGCGCGCGACGCGCTCGCCGAGGCGCGGCGCGTCGTCGAGATCGAGGCCAACAGCGCCAACGACAACCCGCTCGTTCTCGACGCCGACGTCGTCTCGGGCGGAAACTTCCACGGACAGCCCATCGCGCTCGTCCTCGCCTACCTCGCGCCCGCCATGGCCGAGATCGCCTCCTTCGCCGAGCGCCGCGTCGCGCGCCTCGTCGACCCGAACCTCTCCGAGGGCCTGCCCGCGTTCCTCGTGCCGGACAGCGGCGTGCAGTCGGGCTACATGATCCCGCAGTACGTCGCGGCGGCGCTCGTGAGCGAGAACAAGCAGCTCGCGTGGCCGCCCGTCGTGGACAGCATCCCCACGTCCGCCAACCAGGAGGACCACGTGAGCATGGGCGCCCACGCGGCGCTCTCCACGCGCCGCATCGTGGAGAACGCGCAGCGCGTGGTCGGCGTCGAGCTTCTGTGCGCCGCGCAGGCGCTTGCGCTTCGCGCGCCGCTTTCGCCCGCGCCGGCCACGGCGGCCGCGCTTGCGGCCGTGCGCCGGCGCGTGCCGCCCCTTGTCGCGGACCGCTACCTTAAGCCGGAGATGGACGCGGCCGCCGAGCTTGTCGCCTCGGGCGAGGTGCTGGCGGCGGCGGAATCCGTCTGCGGGCCGCTCGCGTGAACATGCATACGAATGTATACGTATGTATACATCAGACGGGCGCGCCGCCTTCGACCACGACCTTGCCGCGCTTCACGACCGTGTCCACGAGGTTCACGCCCAGGCGGTAGCCGAGCCATTCGTAGCCGGGCGCGTCGAGGATGAGAAGATCCGCCTGCTTTCCCGGCGCAAGCGAGCCCACGGCGTTCGCGCGGCCGATCGCGTGCGCGGCGTTGATGGTGGCGGCCGTGATCGCCTCGGACACGAACAGGCCGCAGCGGTACACCGCAAGCTGGAGCGCGAATTGCATCGATTCGGACCACGCGTTGGGGCAAAGGTCGCTGCCCAGCGCGACGGCCATGCCCTTGTCCACCATGCCCGCTCCGTCGGGGTAGGTCTTCATGAAGCTTGCAAATGGCGTGGCGGGCAGCATGACGCCGACGATGCCTTCGCGGGCGAGGCCCCGCAGCCCTTTCTCGGGCGTTTGCAGCAGATGATCGGCCGAGACGGCGCCGACCTCGATGGCAAGGTCCGCCCCGCCGGATCGCGTGAGCTCGTCTGCGTGGACCTTGGGCGCAAGGCCGAGGGCCTTTCCCGCCTTGAGGATGCGGCGGCCCTGCTGCAGGTTGAACGCGCCGGCGTCGACGAAGACGTCGCAGAAGCGCGCGAGGCCGGAGGCGGCCACGGCCGGGAGCATGTCGTCCACGACAAGCGTCACGTAGTCGTCGGCCTTGCCTGCGAATTCAGGCGGGATCGCGTGCGCGCCAAGGAACGTGGGAACGAGCTCGACGGGCTGCTCGCGCGAGAGCTGCGCGATGGCCTCGAGCATGCGAAGCTCGCCTTTGGTCGTAAGCGCGTAGCCGCTCTTTGTCTCGGCCGTGGTCGTTCCGTGCACGAGCATGCTTTCGAGCCGTTGCGCGGTCTCCTCGCAGAGGTCGGCGAGCGAGGCGTCGCGCGTCTGCCGCATGGTCGAGAGGATGCCGCCGCCTTGCCGGGCGATCTCCTCGTAGGAGAGGCCGTCGAGCTTCATGCCAAGCTCGTCCTCGCGCGAGCCGGCAAAGCACGCGTGCGAGTGGGCGTCCACGAAGCCGGGCAGGACGACGCGGCCCTCCGCGTCGATCTTCCGCCGCGCGGGGAGCTTCTTCAGCTCGGCGGTCGTGCCCACGCGCGCGATCGTGCCGTCGACGATCGCGACGGCGCCGTCCTCGACCACGCCAAGCTCCTGCAGAGCCGTGCCGGTGCGGGGGCCCGGCGGGCCCGCGAGCGTGAGGAGCTCCGAGGCGCCGTGGACGACGAGGTCGTAGGTGGGCTTGGCCACGCCTCCGGGAAGGCCTCCGGTGCCTTTTTGGCTTCGGTCGGGGTTGCCCGCCCGATGGAAAAGGCTTCCGGCGCCCGCGTCGTGGAATGCGTGCCCAACTTCAGCGAGGGACGGGACGCCAAGGTCGTCGAGGCGATCGCAGGGGCGATCGCCGCCTGCGGGGTGCGGGTGCTCGACGTCCAGAGGGACGCCGACCACAACCGCTGCGTCGTTACGTTCCTGGGCTCGCCGGAGGCGTGCAAGCGCGCGGCGCTTGCGGGCGCGCGCGTGGCCGTCGAGCGCATCGACATGAACCGGCACCAAGGCGCGCACCCGCGCGTCGGCGCGGTCGACGTGATCCCGCTCGTCCCGGTCTCCGGCATCACCATGGAGGAATGCGTGGCGCACGCTCGGGAGCTGGCGACGGCGCTGTGGTCCGAGCTTCGCCTGCCCGTGTACTTCTACGAGGAGGCGGCCACCCGGCCGGAGCGACGGAACCTCGAGGACGTGCGGCGAGGGCAGTACGAGGGGCTCCGGGAAGCCGTCCGCTCCGACCCGTCGCGCGCGCCGGACGTCGGGGAGGCTGCGTTGCATCCCACGGCCGGCGCCGTCGTCGTGGGAGCGCGCGCGCCGCTCATCGCCTTCAACGTCAACCTCGGCACCTCCGACCTCGCGCTTGCCCAGCGGATCGCCAAGGGCGTCCGCCACAGCAGCGGGGGCTTCCGCTACGTGAAAGCGATGGGCGTGAAGCTAGAGGACCGTCGGATCGTGCAGGTGTCCATGAACCTCACGAACTTCCGCGGCACGCCCATCCACCGCGTGTTCGAGACGATCCGCAACGAGGCGGAGGCAGCCGGCGTTTCCGTCGTGGGAAGCGAGATCGTGGGCCTTGTTCCCATGGACGCGCTCGTGGACGCGGCGCGCCACTTCCTGCGGATCGAGAACTTCGCGCCCGAGCAGGTGCTGGAGCGGCGGCTCCTGGAGGAGTAGGCGTGCGCCAGGAGACCCTCGAGGGGCTGCTCGCGAAGATCGCGCTGCCCACGCCGACGCCCGGGGGCGGCACGGCGGCGGCGCTCCTTGCAGCCTTGGGCTGCGCGCTGGGGCGGATGGTGGTCTCGCTCACCGTGGGCAAGGAGAAGTATCGCGAGGTGGAGAGCGCGCTTGCGCTCGACGGCGCGAGGCTCGACGAGCTGCGCGGACGATTCCTGGCGTTGGCCGAGGAGGACGCGCAGTCCTTCGAAGCCGTCCTGGCCGCGCGCCGCATGCCCAAGGCGACGCCGGAGGAGCAGGCGTTGCGGCAGGCGGCCGTCGAGGAAGCAACGACCAAAGCCGCTGCGGTGCCGCTCGAGACGGCCACGCTGGCGGTGGAGGCGCTTTCGATCCTTCGCGAGATCGCCTTGAAGGGGAACCCGAACGCTGCCACGGATGCCGGGACGGGGGCCTTGGCCTGCCACGCCGCCACGCAGGGCGCCTTGCTGAACGTCCGCGTGAACGTGGCGGGCCTTGCCGCCCAGAGTCGCCGGGAAGAGATCCTGGAGCGCTGCCGATCGCTCGAGATGCGCGCGGGGACCCTGCTTGGGGAAACGCTCCTTGCCGTGCAGAAGCAGACCGGCGTTTAAGGCGACCAACAAAAAAACTATAGCGTGGCGCGCCCGCTCCGTGCCGGAGGCTTGCGTGCGGTTCCTTTCCCTCGGGCTTGCGGTGGCCCTTTTCGCGTCGACCCTGCCCCTGGTCGCGAGCCAGGGCGGGGAGGACGCCGAGGAGGACGTCGAGGTCGCCGGTGAGACGCGCCTTGTGACCTTCTATCCCCACATCTTCCTTGTCGGCAACGCCGGTCCCATGCCGGGGAACACGCAGTATCCTTGGGGCGACGAGGACTGGAGCCGGGGGCTTACGGCCCCCACCGGCTGCCACGATGCGCTGGGCATCGATCCGACGGGCACCCTTGCAAGCTGCGACCGCTTCCCGGCCAACGTGCTGTACGTGTATTCGACGGCTGGCTTCGTCGAGGTCCACAGCCTGGAGCAGTGGAACTTCGACTACTCCAAGTTCCACAACGAGCGCGGGCAGGCGAAGGACGTCTTCCTCGACCGCGCCAAGGACATCACGGCTACCTTCTACATGAGCGCGGACTACCACGGTTGGCTGCTGTGCGGCCGGAACTTCGACGGAACGTGGCCGCGCGGGATTCCCTGGCCGGCCCCGTGCTGGAACTGGGATCCTGGCTTTTACCCCGAATGGCAGGTGGAGGCGACACTGTTCCTTGGAAACATGGGCGAGTACCAAGGACAGGCGTCCGAACCTCCGCCCGTCCACGCCAAGGTGGCCGCCGGCGACGTCAAGGTGGTGGCGCAGGGCGTGTCCTCGCCGATCACCATGGTGAGCCTGGACAAGAACGTCCCGGGCGGCGGCGGCGAGGTGTACGAGTTCAACATCAACCTCGGCAAGCCGCAGGTCGAGGTCATTCCCAAGGAGTCCGACTGGATCATGCGGTTCCGCTGGTGGGCAAGAAGCCCGACCGGAAACTACGTCTTGCCCAACCCGCCGGTCAACTGGAACGTGAACAGCGGCGAGTTCTACCCCGCGCGGTTCACGCTGCCGGTCCGCAACGCGTTCGACGTGGAGCTCGTGTACCCGCAGTTCCTGCAGGACAAGCTCCTCGTGCACGCGATCATGAACAGCCCGTGGGGCTCCTACGACGTGAATCCCGGCAGCGTGCGGCTCACGATCGCCGACGCGCAGGGCGTGCCGCAGGATCTCGCGGGCGCCATCCAACTGTCGGACTACAGCGTGGCGCACGGCGGGCACTACAAGCCCATCAACGTCACATGGATCTGGGACCACAAGGCCGCGGCTCTGCGGCCGGGCCTGTACACGGCGACCGTGGACGCGTGCAACTGGCAGGGGAGCGCATGCTCGACGGTGTCGAGCGTCTTCCGCCTCGACGGCAAGGGCGTAGGCTCGACCGTCCAGATCGGCCGAAGCGGCATCCAGACGTTCACGAGCGAGCAGCTCTCCCGCATCGAGCAGGCCGCTGCCGCGGCCGCCGGCGCGCCCGAGTCGCTCGTCCAGACCGGCCGCGACGAGATCGTCACCGTCGAGGGCGGCGGCGAAGGCAACGCAACGCCAGGCTTCGAGGGGCTCGTCGCCGCGCTTTCCCTCGTCGTGACGTTGTATGCGTTGCGGCTGGGTCGCAAAGGTTCGCGGTGACGGCTGCGGGCACCAAAAATTATTTAAAAAGCAAAGGGCACTCCCACCGAGCCCTGGAGAGCGGTAGTCGAGGAGGCGAACCGGCTACCGAGGGCTTGGAGGCACTGGCATGTCCACGAAGGCAACCGTCGCGATCACGCTATCCCTATCGTTCCTTGGCCTTGGCTGGGCCGGCCTTGCGGTCGCCCAAGACCCCGAGGAAGAGGAGGACGTCTCGGCGACGGGGGCCACGTCCACCGTCACGTTCTACCCGCACATCTTCGACTTCGGCTCCGACGGCCCGATGCCCGGGAACACGCAGTACCCGTGGGGCAACGAGGATCTCTCCGCGGGCGCGCCCGGCAACGGCTGCGGACTCGACCCCACAGGGCTTGCGCGCGCGCCGTGCGAGCAGTGGGCCAACAACGTCCTGTACGTGTACTCGACGGCGGGTTTCGTGGAGGTCCACACGCGGTGGGACTTTGCCGGCGACTATTCAAGGTTCCACAACGAACGCGGGCAGGCCAAGGACATCTACCTCGACCGCTCGAAGGACGTCACCGCCACCTTCTACATGAGCGCCGACTGGCACCCGTGGACGCTCTTGCTTTGCGACCAGATCCCGCCGCGCGGCGTCCCCATGCCCACGCCCTGCTGGAATTGGGACCCCGGCGCCTACCCCGATTGGCAAGTGGACGCGACGCTGTTCATCGGCAGCATGGGCGAGTACCAAGGACAGGCCTCGGAGGCGCCGCCGGTGCACGCCAAAGTCGTATCGGGCGACGTCAAGGTCGTCGCCCAGGGCGCAAGCCCCGCCATCACCATGGTAAGCCTCGACAGCAACCTCCCCGGCGGACGCGGCGAGGTCTACCAGTTCGACATCAACCTCGGCAAGCCGCAGGTCGAGATCATCCCCAAGGAATCCGACTGGATCATGCGCTACCGCTGGTGGATCAACAACGGCGTCGCGGGCAAGCTCCTGCTGCCGCAGATCAACTGGAACCTCAACACCGGCGAGTTCTACCCCACCCGCTTCACGCTGCCGATCCGCAATGCGTTTGACGTGGAGCTCGTGTACCCGCAGTTCCTCCACGACAAGCTCCTCGTGCACGCTATCATGAACAGCCCGTGGGGCTCCTACGACGTGAATCCCGGCAGCGTGCGGCTCACGATCGCCGACGCGCAGGGCGTCCCGCAGGACCTCTCCGGCCTCACGCAACTGTCCGACTACAGCGTCGCCCACGGCGGCCACTACAAGCCCGTGAACGTCACCTGGATCTGGGACTACCACACCGCGAACCTCCGTCCCGGCGTCTACACGGCCACGGTCGACGCGTGCAACTGGCAGGGGAGCGCCTGCTCCACGGTCGCAAGCGTCTTCCGCCTCGACGGCAAGGGCGTTGGCTCGACCGTCCAGATCGGCCGCAGCGGCATCCAGACCTTCACGAGCGACCAGCTCTCCCGCATCGAGCAGGCCGCCGCTGCCGCCGCCGGCGCGGAGTCGCTCGTTCCCACCGGCCGCGACGAGATCGTGACGGTCGGGGGCGGCGGCGATTCCAACTCCACACCGGGCCTCGAGGCGGCCGCCTTGGCGGCGGCGCTTGGCGTCCTGGCGCTCGTTCGACGGAGGAGGATCGCATGACCAAGATCGCCATCGCGCTGGCCGTTTCCGCCGCGCTTCTGCTTGCCGGTTGCATCGGCGGCGCGCAGAACGACGGCCTCAAGCAGACCCAGACCCTCAAGCCCAAGGAGCTCACGCAGGAGGCCGAGCGCCGGTTCCAGGAGCTCGCAAGCGCCGTTCCGCTCAACTACAGCTTCGTCGGCCAGGGGCTCCTCCTCCCTGTCGTGACGTGGTTCAACGACACGATCGACGGCGCGGCCAACACCGCGCTTGAGGGCAACAAGGACGAGGGCGGCACGCGCTACAACCTCGTGTACAAGACGACGGACGTCACGCGTCTCATCCCGCCCGGCCAGCCGGCCAAGGTCTCCGTCAAGCTCTACTGGTACGGCAACCCCGGCCAGAGCGCCGACCTTGACATCTTCGTGAACGTTCCGGGCCTCCGCACGGACCACGACGACGGCGACAGCCAGGGAATGAACTGGAACATCCCCGTGAAGCGCATGGGCTTCACGACCGTGGGCGTGGCCGGCGAGCCGCACGAGATCGGCGTGCAGGCCTCGCAGGGTCTCATCGCCCCCGGGCAGCCCGTGAATTTCTTCCTCGAGATCACCGTCGACTACGCGCGCGACGTGCTCACGCCCTACCACCCCTACGCCTTCACGGTGCCGCAGGGCGCCTCCGGCATCATCCTGCGAAGCGACAAGGTGGGCGGAAGCGACCACGTCAAGGCGAAGTTCGTGATCGTCGACCCCAACGACGAGCTCGTGCAGTACGTCGAGTACAACGACCTGGACATCCCCAGCGAGTCGATCTTCATCCCGACGCGCGGGCCCGGCGAGTACGTGTTCTACGCCTACGAGATGACGGGCGGGTTCCTGTCGCTTCGGGCCGACGTCCCGGTCGAGGAGAACCAGGTCCGCACCCTGCGTCTTGCCGAGGAGCGCGTCGTGGACTTCAGCGGGCCGGCCAATCCCGGCCTCGTGAGCCACCGCATCGTCTGGGACCTTGCCGGCGTGAACCAGGAGACCCCCTACATGGAAGGCGCGGCCGCCGCCTTTGGCGTGGACAAGTCCTATCCGCTGAGGGTCGTCGGCTTCCTCGAGGGCAACAACGCCGCCGTGGGCGACGTGCAGATCCGCATCTCGAGCAGCCAGGGCCTCGTGTTCGATTACGTGCGCACGGCGCGCGTGGACAACCAACAGGGCAGCCTCGGCTTCTCGGGCGACCACCATCCGTTCGTGTTCGTCGACAATTCGAAGCTCGCCAAGGGGAGCTACGCCATGAGCGTCGTGGTGAACGGCATGCTGCAGGGCCAGATCGGCCACGCGGTGCTCACGTACCAACGGTGATCCCATGGCGCGCGCGTTGCTCTTGGGGCTCCTCGTCCTGGCCGGCAGCTGGGCCGGCTGCGTGGGCCAAGACGGCGAACCGCTCGCATCCGCCGGCGAGGAGGAAATCCTGGAGCCGACGGTCGAGGAGAGCGTGCCGCTCAAACCGCCGGTGGCCCGCATGACGATCTTCGACGGCAAGGGCGTCCTCGCCTACCAGGCGACTTTCGCGGCCACGGACGATTCCTCCAGGCGCGTGTTCGAGCCCGGCGAGGCGCTTTCGTTCCTGGGCGGCGCCTCGGCCGCCTTGGAAGGCGGCGCCAAGGTCGAGACGTACCAATGGGACCTCGGCGACGGCACGGTCCTCACGGGCCCCACCGTCTCGCACGCGTACCCGCCGATTCCGCAGGCAAAGATCTACGCCGTCCGCCTGACGGTCACCGACACGCACGGTGAGAAGGACAGTCAGACCGTGCTCGTGGGCGTGTACCCAAGCTGCGGGGGCAACGTGACGAAGGCCGGCACGTGTCTGGAGGAGGTCCAAGTCGTCGAGGACTCCGGCAGCTTGACCGCCGGCACGTACGGCGTGACGGGCGGCCAGTTGCAAGGGCGTGACACCCGTGGCGTCGACTACGAGGATCACCTGTTCACCGTCGTGCCCGAGATCGACGGCAAGCTCGTCCTTCCCAAGCACGCCCGGATCGTCGTGAAGGGCTCCGAGCCCCTTCCCGGCGCCGCGCTCAACGTGGAGCTCCTGACGAGCACCGGATGGCGCCTCACCCGCACGACCGGGGGCGGCGCGGAGAAGGAACTCGTGTTCGCGCACGAGGACTTCGTGGCAGCCGACTACACCGCCCGCGTCGTCTTCACGGGCGGGGCCGGTGGCGCAAGCGGGCAGGCGTACTCGCTCTCCGTCGAGGTCGTCTACCTCGTCACGACCCGCGAGTTCGAGCGTTTCCAGGGCTAGGCGACCGGCTCTGGCGGCAGGCGTCCCACCGAGGCAGCCCACAGCAGCGGAAGGACGAGCGTGGCGTCTCCCTCGATCGTAACGTGCCGGGCCCCCTCCTTGAGCTTTCCCCACGAGATGGCCTCCCGCAACCGCGCGCCCGAGAGCGACCCGTCCCACTCGGGCGCCGTGGTCACGTAGACGGCCGCGTCGAGCCCGCGGGCAAACTGGGCCCACCAGATGACGTGGTGCTTGCTGATGCCGCCGCCCAGCATCAGGGCCCCGAGCTTGCCGCGCGCGCGGTGGACGAGGTCCGAAAGCTCGCGCTCGTCCGCCAGGACGTCGAGGACGAAGTCTCGGTGCTTCTCCCGGAACAGCCACGCCTGCGCGCCCACCGCCCCGTCCGTGATGCCCGGGACGAAGACCGGCACCCCGCGCTCGTGGCACCACCAGAGGATCGATTCCTCCCGGCGCGGCTCCCCGGCCAGGCGGCCGGCGATCGCGTGCACGAGCTCGCGCGGACCCCAGACGGCTTTGCGCGCGTGAAGGTCCGCGAGGATCGGTTGGAGCTTCTCTTCGAGCACGGCGCCGTAGCTCTCCTCCGGCACGAGCACCGAGCCCAGGCGGTGGATGCCTCGACGGGCGAGGTCGACGTCGTCCATCTCGAACTCGCCGCGATGGTAGGTCTTCCACAGCCGCGCGAGGTCGTGGTCGAGCGTGCCGCAGGTCGTGACGAGGGCGTCCACGGCGCGCCGGCGAACCATGTCGCGGATCACGCCGCGCGCTCCGGTCGCCACGAGGGCCGCCGGGAACGACAGGATCACGGTCATGCCCGAGCGCCGCATGTCGACGAACGTCTGCGCCGCCTGCGCGACCTTCTTGGCCGTGAACCCGCCGGCTCGGCCAAGCGCCTCCACGAGCTCGGCCGCGGAGACGCCCTCGCGCACGGCGAGATCCTCCACGGGCGGAGGCAGGTCGCCGCGATCCGGCACTAGCGGTCCTCCACCGCGAGCGTCTTTGCGTCGACGGCGTGGGCGAGCTGGCGAAGCACGAGGAGGGAGTCGTGCGTGCCCGCCGGATCGGCGAAGAAGCCGGCCCGCGTGAGCGTGAGCGTCCGCGAGGAGACGGCGACGTGCTCAAAGGGCGGAAGCGCAAGCGTGCGCGTGCGAAGGGTGGGCACGAAGGCCCGCCGGGCGGCGGAGGCGTCGGGCCCGGTGAGCGCAAACGCGCGTTCGAAGGCGCCGTCGTGGTCGCGCGAGTCCCGGCCGGTCCGGACGTCGTCGGGGACGGCGTCGGGCTCGACAAGCTCGAGGCGGAACGAGAAGCCCGCGTCGACGTCCGTGAGTCGAAGCGCGATCTGCGTGCAGGCGCCATCGGGGGACCGCTCCTCGCGAACGACCCGGGCGACGACTGCGAAGCGGTCGCGCTTGCCCGACAGCTCGGGCAGCTGCCGCCACGCGTCGGGGGGCACCTCGTCGGAGACGCGAAGGTCCAAGGCGGCCGCCAGCGAACGCCAGGCGCGGGCCGGAAGGAGGATCATCCCGCAAGGATGGGACGGCCTCCAATTGAAGATTCCGCCGGAACGGGCGCCCGGGCGGAAAAAATTCGAGCCTAGGAAGCAAGCTTCGGCACGGCCTCCGCGATGGCGGCAAGCCCCTTCTGGAGGTTCTCCCGGCTGTTGGCGTAGCTGATGCGCAGGTGGCCCTCGCCGTTTGCACCGAAGGCCGATCCGGGGGTCACGGCGACCCCCGCGTTCTCCAGAAGGAACAGCGCGAGGTCCTCGCTTGGGATCCCAAACGAGTAGGAGGGGAAGACGTAGAAGGCGCCCTTGGGCCGCACGCAGTTGAACCCGGGCGTGGCGTTGAGCGCGTTCACGACGAGGTCGCGTCGGGCCAAGAATTCGGTGCGCATCTCCTCCACGAACCGCTGGCTTCCGCGGAGCGCGGCCACCGCGGCGTGTTGGGCAAAGGTCGCGCAGTGCGTGATCGAGTGCTGCTGGATCTTGCTCATCTCAGCCAGCAGCGGCTCGGGGGCGACGGCCCAGCCCAGGCGCCAGCCGGTCATGGCAAACGACTTCGAGAGACCGTTTACGGTGATCGTCCGCTCGAACATGCCCGGAAGCGAGGCGGGGCTCACGTGGCGGCCCTCGTACAGGATCTTCTCGTAGAGCTCGTCCGAGAGGACGAGAAGATCCTTGTCGACGGCAAGATCGGCAAGGCCCTTCACGTCGTGGTCCGTTGCCACGCCGCCCGTGGGGTTGCTTGGGCTGTTGAGCACGATCATCTTCGTCTTTGGCGTGACGGCCCGCGCGACGTCCTCGGGCAGCATGCGGTAGTCCCGGTGGGCGGACACGGGAACCGGGACCGGTCGCGCGCCGCACATGCGCGCGATGGGCTCGTAGCTCACCCACGCCGGGTCCGGCAGGAGGACCTCGTCCCCCTCGTCGAGCGTGGCGAGCATCGCCATGAAGACGGCCTGCTTGGCCGGGGTCACGAGCACGTGCTTGGGCTCGGCGGGGATGCCGTTCTCCTTGCGGTGCTTGTCGGCCACGGCCTCGCGCAGCGTGGGGATGCCAAAGCTCGACGTGTAGTGCGTGTGGCCCTCGTCGAGCGCCTTCTTGGCAGCCTCCCGGACGTGCTTGGGCGTGGCAAAGTCGGGCTCCCCGACCGACAGGGAAACGATCTCGCGCCCCTGGCTCTTCAGGCGCGCGATCACGTCCTGCAGCTTCACGGTGCCGCTTGGCTCCACGTCGGCGAGCCGGCGCGCGTGGAAGGAGCGCATGGTGGGCAAACGGGGGCTTCCGACTTAAGGGCTTGGGGCCTCACCACTCGACCTCGACGGCGCGCTCGCCCTCGGGCCAGCGCTTCTCCACGACGACGCGGCCCTTCTCGCGCCCGATCTTCCAGATCTTGTACGTCTTCTCGACGTCGTCCTTGCAGTAGTTCACGACCTCTTCGAGGCGGCCTTCGCGCCAGCGGGTGGGCGCGTCGTGGCTCATCATCGCCTTCGACTCTCCGAGGTTGTGCTGGGCGAGTTGCTCCAAGCTGGGACGGTAGCCGAGGAACTGGTACAGCGAGAGGAGCGTGTCCACGAGGCGCATGCGGCCGGGACCGTAGGAGCGCCAGTCGGGAACGTACCCGCGCGCCTCGAACTCGCCGGCGAGCACGGTCCAATCGAAGTTCACGATGTTGTGCCCGATGAGGGTGCAGCCAAGCGCCCGGCAGCGCTCGACGAATTCGAAGAGGCTGCGCAGGTCCTCGCATCCGGCCACGGGCTTCTCCGAGAAGACGTGCCAGGCCGACGTTGGAACGTCCAGGATGGCGCAGACGGCCACGCCGAACCGGTGCTTGTCGTCCCATCCGTTTGTCATCTCGTGCGAGAGGCGCAAGGACTCGATGTCCAGGACGTGGACGGAAGGGCCCGCGGGGTGCATCC
Organism: Candidatus Thermoplasmatota archaeon; assembly: GCA_035541015.1. Classification (NCBI taxonomy): domain Archaea; kingdom Methanobacteriati; phylum Thermoplasmatota; species Thermoplasmatota archaeon. The sequence continues at coordinate 8,976 of DATLFM010000082.1, read as the reverse complement.
GCGGCTTCAGCGGGCGGACGGGGACTTAAGCGTTCTACCCTGGTTTCCGGTCCAGCCGCGCGTCGGGTTGTAGAAGCCGCGCGACGGCGTCCACCGCGCGCGCCCCCGCATCGATGCGCGCCTTGGCCTGGTCCATCGTCATCCTCGGGCCGGTGACCGCAAGCCCCACGGGCTTGTCGAGCGAAAGCGCGACCGTCTGCAGCGCGGTCGCGGCCGCGTGCGCGATGACCTCGTCGTGGGCCGTTTCGCCTTGGACGATGGCCCCGATGGCCACGACGGCGTCCACGTCGGGCCGGCGCAGGAGCCGGGCCGCGGCGAGCGGAAGGTCGTAGCTTCCGCCGACGCGAAGCTCCGGTCCCGGGACGGCCCCGAGCTGCGCCGCTCGCGCTTTGGCGACGTGGAGCATGGCGTCGGCGATTTCGGCGTGGAAATCCGCCACGACAAAGCCGATCCGGCGCCCGTCGACGCGGGGCGCCGAAGGTGAGCCGGGCGCCGCAAGCGCGTCAGAGCGGCCCAACGTCTGGACCTCCTTGGCGCTGCCCCGTGCCGGCGAGCTTCGTGAGCCGCTCGGGGTCGAAGAGGAGCCAAGCCGCGTTCAAGGCGTGCTCGCGCGCGCGGTCGAGGGCGATCCTGGCAAGCTCCGAGGGATCGCCCGTCTCGCGCTCGTGCACGAAGACCTTGAGGATGTGCTTGCCGCAGGCAAGCTCGGCCCATTGGAGCGCGAGGTTTGCCTCGTGGGCGCAGGTCTCGTCGATGTCGTGGCCGCCCACCCACCCGAGCGCCAGGGCGAGGTCGCAGTCCCGCTTTTGGAGAAGGATCTGGCAAGCGAGGGCAAGGTCCTTCATTCCCGGGACCGTGTAACGCTCGACGACGACGGGATACCCGCTCTTGGAGAGCGCGTCGATGGCGGCGCCGGCCATGTCCACGCGCGCGAAGGTCGTGTCCGCGACGCCCACGCGGCCGACGCGGACGGCGCGACGCGGCGGATCGGCCACCTTGCGGGCGGCAAGCACGGGCCCGCGGCGCAGGCGTCGGGGGCGCGGTCGTCCCGTCACGGCCGGACACCTCCGGCCGGCGGAGCGCCCGGGTCGAAGGGCTTTTCGAGGGCCTTTTCCGTGGACGGCGTGAAGAGCCCCGAGTCGAAGATGCGACGGATGATCTTGCGCGTGCCGTCGAGGTCGTGGTCGAACTTCGTCACGCGACGGATTTCCGGATGCAGGCCGCGCGAGGCGAGCGCCTTTCGCAGCTCTTCCACCTTGTGGTAGTCGTCGTACCCGAGCGCGATGACGTCGGGACGCAGGCGCTCCACGCTTGCCAACTGGTCGCGCGGGTCGCCCACGATGGCAAGGTCCACGGGCTTGAGCGCGGCGACCATCTCGACGCGCATCTCCTGCGGAAAGATCGGCACGTGCTTGCGTTTGCGCACCATCTCGTCGGTGGCTACGACCACCACGAGCTCGTCGCCCATCGCGCGAGCCTCCTGCAGGTAGTGGACGTGCCCCAGGTGAACAAGGTCGAAGACGCCCACGGCCATCACGCGCCGCTTGCGGGCTTCCGCCATGGGATCACCTACGGCGGCGCAAGCGCCGCCTCGACCTCGCGTCCGCGAAGGAGGACCGTCCCGTTCCGCCGCGCCCATTCCGCCGCGTCCGCGACCGTGCGCGCGCCTCCGTCCTCCGAGAGCATCTCGGCGCCCACGAGCACCGGCCCGACGCCCGCGGCCATCGCAAGCGCGACGGCGAGCTCGGTGTGCCCTCGGCGCTCGGCGAGCAGCCCGCGGGCGGCGACGCAGACGTGCACGTGGCCGGGCGAACGGAACTCCGACGCAAGCGCGTGCGCGGGATCGGGCAGGCCCTCGGCGAGGCGCGCAAGCACGGCGAAGCGCGAGACCGTGCGTGCGCGGTCGGCGTCCGTGATGCCGGTGTAAGTCTCGCGGTGGTTGAGCGTGAGGCTGAAGCTCGACCGCGCGTCGTAGGGAGGACCTCCGGCCGAAAGCCTCGCCAGGAGCGGGTGGCGGGGCGCGGCTTCCTGCAGGAGGTCGTGGAGGAACGGGAGGCCAAAGGCGGCCGCGATCTCGTGCGGAACCGCGAGGAAGACGAGACCGCCTGCGTCCTGCCGCAGCGCGCGGAGGGTGGCGGGCGTGGCCAAGCGCGCGTCGAAGAACAGGTCGACCTCGCGCTCGCGCTTGTCGTCGTCGTACAGGAGGATGGGCTTTCCTTGCGCAAGGAGGCGTCCGGCGACCGACACCGCCGCCCAGGGGCCGCGGCGCAAGGAGAGGGCCATGGCGAAAAACAACGCCGGGGAGGGGATAAGTCTTGGGTCGATACGGGGACCCTGCTAGAGGACCTTCGCGCGGGTCTTCTTGCGCGTCACGTAGCCGGCGACGCGGTTGCGCATGCTCTTGCTCTCGAGGTCCGTAAGCTCGGAGACCTGCTTCTTGTTGGCCTCGAAGTCGTTGCCGAAATGCTCGGGGAACTTCTGGAGGAGCTCGGCGGCGATGCGCTTGATGTACGTCGGGCGGATGTTGCCCATTGCGTCACCTGAAGATAGCGCGGGAAAGAGGACCGACTATTTGAAGTTGACGGCGGGGGCGGCTGGAGACCCCGGAGCCTACGAGACGAGCTGCTTGAGCTGCTGGATCTTCGAGAGCTCGTGCTCGATCTGCTTGCGCTTGTCCCGCTCGATGAGGTCGATCACCTTCGGGAAGGGGATGGCCAGGCGATAGTAGTGTACGGGGCGCCCTTTGCCGCCCTTCTTGCGCTCCTCGGTCGCGATCCACCCGCGCTCCCGGAGGAGCTTCGTCGCGACGCTTACCTCGGGTTGCCGCAGACGGCATCCGCGCTCGATGTCCGTGCTCTTGCCCTCGTCGACTTGCGACAGGAACGTGATGACCTTGGCGATCTTGTGGTCAAGGCCAAGGTGGGCCAGAAGATCGACGAGCTCAAGATCAGAGTCGTCGAGAACCGGGGCATCCCTCCGCTTCAACAGAAACGCACCGAGATTGTATACCCCGGCAACGATAATTAAAGCTTGTGGAACTGCGCGAATTTTTTCGTGTGGAGATGCTCAGCCGATGACGAACGCTTCCTCGCGCGCCTTGCCGGAGGCGAACCGGTCGGGGGAAAAGGGGGAGAGGGGCACGATCGGGGGCTTCCCGAGGATCATGTCGGCCACGATGCGCGCGACCATCGGCGAGATCATGAACCCGTGGCCGGAGAACCCGTTCGCCTGGACGAAGTTGTGGAACCGCGCGGGACCCAGGATGGGCACACGGTCGGGCGTGATATCGTACATGCCGGCCCATTGCCGGACGACCTTGACCCGTCGAAGATCGGGAAGCAGGTCCACGAGCGCGGCTCCGATGCTTTGCAGGAAGTCGAGGCTCGACCGCTCGTTGTGGCCGGGGGGCTCGTTTGGCATGCCGATCCCAGTCACGACCTCCCCGCGCATGACCTGGCTCGCGTAGAGCCCGTTGCGCATGTCCACGAGCATGGGCTCGAGGAAAGGCTTCAGGGGCTCCGTGGAGAGGATCTCGTGCCGGACGGGGACATTCGGCAGGCTTGCCCCGGCCAGCGCGGCCACGTCGCGGCTGTGCGCGCCGGCGCAGTTCACGACCCAGTCGGCCTCGATCGTCCCCTTGTCGGTCACCACCCGGCGGATCCGATCGCCCGACGACTCGAAGCCGGTCACGGTCGTGCCCGTGTGGACCTCGACGCCACGCCGCTTGCATTGCTCCAAATATCCGAGCACCACCGGCCATGGGAAGAGGACTCCGTCGGTGGGACAGTAGCTCGCCGCCAGCACGCCCCGCGCGTTGAGCCCAGGCGCCATCTCGATCGCCTCTTCGGGCCCGACGATCCGGCTTGCGATGCCGTGCGCATTCTGGAAGGCGACCGCCTTCGTCAATTCGTGCACGTGGCCATCGTCGAACGCCAGGAACAGGTATCCACCTTGCCGGAACCAGATGTTGATGCCAAGCTCCTCGGGGAGCGTGCGGAACATGGCGATCGAGTCGCGCGCGAGACGCAGGTTCTCCTCGGTCGTCCACTGCGCACGCACGCCGCCGCCGTTCCGCCCGCTTGCACCCGCAAGGACGTAACCGCGCTCCAGCACGACCACGTCGCGAAGACCGGCCTTCGCGAGATTGTGGGCCGTCGCGAGCCCGACCACGCCGGCGCCCACGACGACGACGGAAGCCTTGCGCTTCACGCGGTGTCCTCCCGCTTCCACCGCTCGCCGGCCAGAAGGCCCAGCGGGATCGGGTTCACGGGCGGACGGTGGGTGATCGTGCCGACGTCCGACAGCGAGCGCCCGGTGGCTTCGCAGAGGATGCGCTGAAGCGGAAGCATGCAGAACTTGCCCTGGCAGGGGCCCGTCGCGACGCCGTTTTGCCGCTTGACCTCCTCGACGGTGACAAAGCCACGCGCGACCGCGTCGCGGATCTCCTCCTCCGTGATGTCCTCGCAAGGGCAGACGAAGGTCCTAGACGTGCGCGGCCACCCCCGTGCGAAGCGGCGGATCCGCGCTCAACTGCGATCCGGACCGCGCCGCGGCCGCGCCCACGCGCTCGCCCGAGACCATGGCCGCCTCGATCCCCCCGGGCGCCACGAGGTCGCCGCACGCAAAGACGCCGGGCGCGCACCGGCCGTCCGCGTCCGTTGCGGGAACAAGCGCACCGTGCCGCTCCACAAGCGAGGCGCCCGCTTGTTGCGCAAGCTCGATCGCCGGCCGACGCGTGGCGGCCACGCAGAGCACGTCCGCGCGCACGCGACGCTTTCGCCCGCCGTCGGACACGACGATCGAGCGCAGCCGCGAGAAGCCGCGCGCCCGAAGAACGCGGGCCTCCGGAAGGAGCGTGACCTTCGCGCGCCCGTCGAGCAGGACCTTGAGCGTGACGCCGCGCTCGTCGTCGCCCACGACGACGATCCGCCGTCCGGGCGCGACGTCGCGCGAGGCGAGCTCGAGCGCGCATGAAAGGGACATGACGCCGGGAAGGTCGTTGTTCGGGAAACGATCGCCCGCCTCCGGCGCGCCCGTCGCAAGCACGATGCGCCGCGGCCGCAGGCGCACGAGGCGGTCGGGGAACACCGCCGCGACGTCGCCTTCCGGATAGATGCCGGCGACCGTCGCCCGGGCGTGGAGCTCGACGCCCAGCGAGCGAGCGCGCGCGAGGAGGCGCGCGGCGAGGTCGCCCCGCTCGCGGGCGAGCCGACCGCCCAACCGCGGGTTTTCCTCCAGCACGAGCACGCGCGCGCCCGCCTGCGCGGCGGAGATGGCCGCCGACAGGCCAGAGGGCCCGGAGCCCACGACCAGAAGATCGACGTCGCGCCGCTCGACGGCGCCCACCTGCTGCGGCTCGATGGGATCGGGCACCGTGCCCCACCCGGCCATGCGGCGCACGATCGCGTGAAACAGCGGGCGCGCCTGCGGCAACCCGATGCCCGCGCGCTGGGGATCGAAGCTGCGCGGCGTGAAGCGCAGGAGACCGTAGACGTCCCATCGCGCCGACGGCCAGCAGTTCTGGTCCTCGACGGAGAGCCCCTCGCGCACGGGCGTCATGCACGCGCGCACCGACGGCGCGCCGCCGATGCGCATCATGCACTGTCCGCACTTGCCCACGCCGCAGTAGAGCCCGCGCGGGCGGTGGAGCTTCACGCTTCGCGAGAAGACGCGCACGCCGGCGCGGTACAGCGCCGACGCGACCGTGTCGTCGGGCTTCGCGGGAACGCGCCGGCCGTTGTGCGTGATCCACGACATGAGCGGGAACGAGCGACGGAACGGGCGAGGGGTACATAAAAGGAAGGCAGCGTCACGACGCCCTCCCGGGCTCCTTGGCCTTCCACTCCGCAAGCCGGCGCGCGTAGAACGAAGCGGGCTCTCCGGGCTGCTGCACGGGGCGATCGATGCGCCAGATGGTGCGCGCCACGTCCTCCTCGGCCCCGAGCACCTCCTTCTCCGCCTCGCGCGTGGCGGCGCGATACGGCTTCCACGCGTCGAGCACGCGCTGGACCTTCGCCGCGTCGCCCGAAACGGTCATGTCCTGCCCGTGCTCCGTCGTCTGGAGGAATACCGTGACGCCTGGCCCCGTCCAGCGACCGCGGCCCTCGCCGAGGAACTGCCACTTGAGGCCCATCTCCTTGATGGGCGCCTTGATGTCGTCCTTGTTGGGGCCGTACACGTCGTGCGGAAAGACGACGCGCTCCTTGCGCGAGGACTCGTCGGGCCCATCGGCCGGCTCGGGCCTCGCCTTTGCGGCGGACTTCCCTCGCGTCTTTGCGGCGTTGGCCGCCTTTGGCTCCTTGGATGCCTTCGTGGCCTTGGCTTGGGCCTTCGCCGGCTTCTTGGCCGGGGCCTTGGCTTTCGCGCGCGGCGCGGCGGCCGCCTTGCGAGGCATGAGCTGCCATCGCCGGCTCGTCGAATGAACGTTTGTCGTTCGCCCGCGCACCATGTATACGCATGTATACGTACGTATACGCGTGCCTACGGCGAGCCGGCGCGGCGCCGGGCGACGACGAGCACCGCGCTGCCCGCGGCGGCGAGCAGGCCTCCCACGACGAGATAGCCGGGCGCAAACCACGTGATCGTAATCGTGCCCTTCACCGTCGCCGGCGCGTGGGCCCGCACGCGCCAGAGCTCGCCCGGCCGCGCTTCGAACGTGAGGTTGGCGCGCGGCCCGTCGGCCCGAAGGGTTTCGCTTGGCCCCTCCACGTGGAGCGCCACGGACTCGTTGGCGCGCACGCTGGCGCGGGCGGATTGCGGCAGCAGGTCCAAGGTGGACGGGCGAAGCGAGAGGTAGTCGGCCGTCCCGTGCTGGAGGTCGTACGTCGCGCCGCCGTAGGCGCCCACGGCGACGAAGGCGCCGGCGACGAGAAGAGCGGCGGCCGCGAACGTGGATCGGGGGACGGTCAGAGGTATCCCTCGGCGATTGCAAGCTCGGCGTTGAGGATGCTGCCGCCGGCGGCGCCGCGGACGGTGTTGCTTCCGCTTGCAAAGTACTTCCACCCGAGGATGGGGTCGGGCCGCAATCGGCCCACGGAGACGGCCATGCCGCGCTCGCGCGGCCAGTCCTTCCGGGGCTGCGGCCGGTTCTCCTCCGTGCGGTAGACGACGGGCTGGCGGGGAGCGAGCGGAAGCGAGAGCTCCTGCGGTCGCGAGCGGTAGCCGTTCCACGCGGCGACGATCTCGGAGGCGTCGACGCGCCGGTCGAGCTTGAGGTTCACGGCCATGCTGTGGCCTTCCTCGACGGGGACGCGCGTGGCCGTGGCGCTGATCGCAAGGTCGGCGGCAACGACGCGGCCGTCGGGGCCGAGCTTGCCGAGCATGCGCTGGGGCTCGGATTCGATCTTGGGCTCCTCGTTGCCGATGAAGGGAACGACGTTGGCGACGCTGTCGAGGCTGGGCACGCCGGGGTAGCCGGCGCCCGAGAGCGCTTGGAAGGTCGTGACGACAAGCGAGCGAAGGCCCAACGGCGCAAGGGGCGCAAGCGTCATCGTGAGAACGCAGGCCGAGCAGTTGGGGTCGGTGACGATGAATCCGTCGGTGGGCTGCGTTTCGACGAGCGCGAGGTGGTCGGGGTTCACCTCGGGGATGAGGAGCGGGACGTCGGGGTCCATGCGGTGGTCCTTCGCGTTGCTGAAGACGGCGTAGCCGCGCTTTGCAAGCTCCGATTCCAAGGGCCCGGCCGTGCCGGACGGAAGCGCGCTGAAGACGACGTCGGCGTCGAGGTCGTCCGTCGCCTGGCGCACGGGAAGGTCGGCGGCCTCGCGCGGCATCTCCTCGTTGAGCACCCACCGGCACGCGTCCGCGTAGCGCTTTCCGGCGCTGCGGTCGCTTGCGACAAGCTCGGCCACGCGGAAGGTGGGGTGGCCGTCAAGGAGGCTCAGGAAGCGCTGCCCGACGGCGCCCGTGGCGCCCAGGATCGCGACCTTCCGCGTCTTGGTCATGCGCGCTTGGCCTCCCCGGCGAGGAACTCGGCGTGCAGCGCGCGGACGGCCTGCGTGCGCTGCGTGGTGGGCACGACGAAGTTGAGCGCCATGTCGCTTGCTCCGACCATGATCATCTCCACGTTCACGCCCGCACGTCCCACGGTGCTGAAAATCTTGCCGGCCACGCCGGGCGTCGAGCCGATCGCCTGCCCGACGAAGCACACGAGCGTCCGGTCGCGGATGGTCTCGACGCCGCGGACGACGCCGTCCACGCCCGCCAGCGCCGCAAGGCCCGTTTCGAGATCCGCGCCGTTCACGAGGAGGGCAAAGCTCGCCTGGCTTGCCGCCATGTTGTAGACGTTCACGCCGGCGTCGCCCAGCGCCGTGAAGACGCGCCGGCCGATGCCCGGCGTGTAGGCCATGCCGGGACCCGAGAGCTTGAGGATCGCAAGCCCGTCCTTCACGGCGACGCCGCGGAACTCGCGGCTGTGCTCGGGTCGCGGGGCTTCGATGATCGTGCCGTCGGGCTCGGGGCGGTTCGTGTTCTTGACGACGATGGGGATGCCCTTGCGCGCGACCGGTTCGACCGTGCGCGGATGGAGGATCTCGCCGCCCAGGTACGAGAGCTCGGCCGCCTCGTCGTAGCTCATCTCGACGATGGGGCGGGCGTCGGGGCAGATGCGCGGGTCGGCCGTGAGGTAGCCGTCCACGTCCTTCCAGACCTCCAGCCGGCGGGCGGGGAGAGCGTAGGCGGCGATCGCCGCGCTGTAGTCGCTGCCGCCGCGGCCAAAGGTCGTCACGTGCCCCTGCGCGTCCACGCCGTAGTAGCCCGTGAGGATGGGAACGTCGCCGGTTTCGACGCGCGGCGCGATCTCGGTGGCAAAGCGCTTCTCGGTGGCGGCAAGGTCCGGCGTGGCGCCGCCGAAGACGCCGTCGGTGAGGACGCCGGCGGCCTCGGCGTCCAAGGGCGCGGCGCGCACGCCCGCCTCGCGGCACGCGGCGGCCAGGAGCCGCACCGAGAGCCGCTCGCCGAAGGAGGCGGCAAGGTCGC
>DATLFM010000081.1 GCA_035541015.1 Candidatus Thermoplasmatota archaeon | reverse complement strand
GTCCTGGTGTTCCCCGGCGAGATCGCGCTTGCCGTCGGCGCCCCGACCGAGCACGCGCACCCGCGACTGACCTCGGGCACGGGCGCGCGAGGCGAGTTCCCCGTGCGGGAAGGCGCCGTCGCCGTCCTGGCCGAGCTCGTGTGGACGGGCGCCGCGGGCGACCTCGATCTCTCCCTCCTGCCGCCGGGCGCCTCCGCGCTTGACCCGCTGGGCGTTTCCGACGACGGCCGGCGCTTCTCGAACACGCAGGGTTCGCCCCTGGAGCCCGACCGCCCCGTGCGCGTCCTTGTCTCCCCGGTGACGGACATGCTGGGTGTATGGCGGTACGAGGTGTCCGGAAAGGCCGCCGTCCAGGCGAGCTTCGCGCTCTACGTGAGCGTCTTCTACCACGGCGGTCCCTCCGAGACGTATACCGCCGTTCCGGCGCTCGCCTGACCCTGCGGCCTTGGCCTTTTTCTTGGCGAAGAGAACCTTTCGAAGAGAACCTTTCGAAGAGGATCTTTCGAAGAGGATCTTTCGAAGAGGATCGCGCGAAGAGAAGCTTGCCACAAAGGAGTCATACCCACGGGACGCCCGCAACCTCATGCGACGCCTGCTCGTCCTGGCCCTTGTCCTGGCCTCGCCGGCCACGCTTGCGCTTCCCGGCGAGCAGGCGAGCTTTGCGGTGCTCGAGCACGAGGGCTCGCTGCGCCTGCTCGTGGGGCGCGTCGACCTCGTGGGCCCCCTGGGCTTCCTCGCGGGGCGCCCGGCCGCCGTCCTTGCGGCCGCGCCCGGGGCCGACGTCGCGAGCCTCGCGGCGACGGGCGAGACGCTCGAGTTCTCCGACCCCAATGGCGCGCGCTGGATCGTGCGCGAATACGTGGGCCCGGCCGGCTACGCCTACGCGGTGTCGCTTGGCGAGCGCCGCGTGGATCCCGCGGCCGGCGCGTACGATTTCGTGCTCGTGGTGGACGAGGCCAAGCTCCCGGCGTCGTACGCGCTTCGGACGGTGGGTGCGCTTCCGGGCGGTTCCGGCACGCTTAGGTAAACCGCCCGACATAGGCTCGGACATGGGACGCGCCTTCGTCCTTGCCGTCCTTGCCGTCCTTGCCGTCGTGCTCCTGGCCGGGTGCACGGCCAACTTCCGCGCGGCCGCCGTTCCCGAGGACCTCCTTTCCCGGCACGGGTGGAAGCCCGACGCCTCCATCTCCGACCCCGCCCCGCGCAGCGAAGCCCCCGGGCACGCCACGCAGACGCTCGCGTACGTCGACGACGGCGCGCGCGGCGGCTATCCCGCGAGCCTGTCGCTCACGACGATCCAGACGACGCTCACGCTCTCGCTTCCCGATCTTCGCGACCGCGTGCGCGAGCGCATCCGCGAGCGCGCCGCGGAGCTTGGCGTGCGGTTCGACCCGGCCGAGGAGCAGGGGGAGCGCACGCGCGCCGCGGGCGAGCGCACCCTGTATGTCCTCCTCCAGGGCAAGGTCGAATCCTCCGGCGCCCTGTTCACCGCGCGCGACGCCACCGTGCGAATCCTGGGCGAGGTGTGGACGTGCGGGGGCGCAAGCGTGGTGGCCGTCGCGCTTGCGCAGGTCGACTCGGCCACGCGCGTGGGCGGCGTGCCCGTGACGCGCGACCCGGACGACCGCAACTGGCGCGACATCGTGCAGGACCCATCGGGCTCCATCCACGGCGCGCGCGGCGACGCGGGGCTTGTCCACCGCGCGCGTTGCTGACCGTCTGCCGCACGGACGTTCCTGGCGCTCGCGCTTTGGCCGCGGGCTGCCGAGTTCCTACGATGCTCCGCTGGCTTGCAAACCCTCCGCCCGGTCGCCTGGCCACGCTGCGCGCCGCGGTGCGAGACTTCTTCGACGATGCGGGACCCCGCCGGGCGGCCGCGCTTGCCTTCTACACGATCTTCTCGCTCGCGCCGTTCCTTGTCGTCCTCGTGGCCGTCTCCGGCGTCGTCTTTGGTCCCGACGACTCGCGCGCGCGCCTCGTCTCGTCCGTGGGCGAGCTCGTGGGCGCCGAGGGCGCCGCGCTCGTCGACCGCCTCCTTGTCTCGGCGCGCGATCCGGGCACGGGCCTTGTGGCAAGCGTCCTTGGCGTCTTGCTGCTTCTCGTGGGCGCCTCGGGCGTCTTTGGCGAGCTCAAGAACGCCATGAACGGCGTCTGGAACGTCGAATCGCGCCATCGGTCGTTCGTCCGGACGCTGCGCGACCGCTTCGCCTCCTTCACGCTGTTCCTCGGTCTCGCCTTCCTCCTCCTCGCGAGCCTTGCCGTCACGACGGCCATCACGAGCCTGCTTGCGCTCTCGCGCGCCGCGCCCACGGACAATCCCGTGGGCTGGTTCCTTGCCAACGCGTTCCTCTCGCTTCTGACGCTCACGCTCCTGTTCGCGGCCCTCCTTCGCTACCTTCCCGACGTGGAGCTTCGCTTCCGGGACGTGTGGGGCGGGGCGATCCTGTCGGCCGCCCTTCTTGTCGTGAGCAAGGAGCTTCTGGGCCTCTACCTCGGGCGAAGCGGCTTTGCCGACGCCTACGGCGCGGCCGGCTCGCTCGTCGTCATCCTGCTCTGGGTGTACGTCGCCGCGACCGTCCTGCTGCTTGGGGCCGAGTACGTGCAGGCGAGCATGGCGGCGCGCGGGCAAGCGCCCGCGATCGGGCGGCACGGGCGGCCGCGGGGCGCGCGGCTCACGACCGGCTAAGACACAGGCTCGTCCAAGACCCAATATCGTACGTACGGCCCGTTTGCGACGAGCCGATCTACGGACAAGGTCAGCTCGCCCCCTGGGCCGGCATAGTCGTGAATGCAATGGTCGAGCTTGTTTTCGTTGCGGCTGATTGCGAGCCCATTGAACGCCAGTTGCGTGCTGCAAACACCCGATCCAGGCATGTTGGGATTGAGCGAAGGCATGGCGACAAGGTACGTGGCCGTGGTCTGGCCAACCGTGCGGAACGTCAGGGAAGCGTCCAAGATGAGCGTCGGATGGATTCCGCCCACGCCGACCGCCGCGACCGTGCCTTCGGAATGCCACAGGTTGGAGCCGCATTCGAAGCTAGAAGCGAGCCTCTCTGCAATCTCGAAGGAGGCGCCGTCTGAGGCGCGGACTTCGATGGAAGCATTCGGGGAATCACCCCCGGCACCGAGTACCAGGCGAACCCGATCATCTGGGCCTACTCGATTGTCGTACGTCATGGTGCTATCGACGATGAGCGTAAGGGATTCCGTGGCGGCGCGGTTTTCAACCGACCGAGATTGTCCGGCAGCTCGAAGGACGACGGCATGTCCTTGAGAGATCGACCACTCCTGCTTGACGGCCATTGACCCATGCGCGGAGGTGAGCTCGTAGCTCATGAGTCCGCAGGCGGTCCATGTTTCCGAATCTGGTCGGGAATGGTCGATGCGAAGCGTTACGTTGAGCGCGCCCTCATCCAGGACGCGCAGTTCCACGATCCATGCGCCCGACGGTGAAGACACTTCATCTGCATGAAGCGCAAACGAGACCGAGTCTGCGACTTCTTCATCGTCTTGCGTCAGCGGGACGTCTGGCGTTGACAGGCATCCACTCGCGACGACCGCAAGTGCCAGGAATCCGCCGACGAGTGAGTGTCGCTTCATCCTCAGCCTCACAGAGCTAACATGGAACCAAACAGGTGGTTCCTCCGGCCGAAACACGCAGGATGTTCCCGCCGAGGCCAAGGACATTCCCGCTTAGCGCAAACGAGGTTGACGTCACAATTCCGAGCGTGCACGACGACGATGTGCTTGCCTCGCCGCCCATAGGAAGGTCCATCCAGAACCACCGATAGACCGGCTGATCCCAAGTTCCGGTGCCGGTGAAGTCGTCCATGATCGAGCGAGCGTATCCGAGCCAAACTTTCTTGGCACCCGCATCAAACCAGTTGGATTCGCTTGACGCGGGACTGTTTGCCAGATGGAAAGGGTTGCCGGCGATGTGGACATAGTCGGCCCATCCCATAGCCGTCACGCCTGTTCCCCCGCAAATTTTGTCGCCGACGGCACTGATTGCGTCGCCGATTCCCCCAACGACGCCCTTGATTACGGCATCGGCATCGTCGGCGGATGCACTGTACGCGGGATCTGCACATGCGCCGTTGATTGCATGGATGCGCGGACGCGCGACCTCGATCGGAATGGCTTCGTCCCACTTCCTGAATTCCGCCAGCGTCTCCTCTACCGCAAGCGTACAGGAATCAGCCGGCGCGCTAAGCGCTATCGACTGGCCGAGCCCACTCAAGGAAGCGAGCAGAACCATAGCTGCCATGCTCACGCGCCAACCGGGCAAGCGCCCATCATCACTCAAAAGCGTTTTGGCTCTCATCTTGTTCACCGCTTCGATTTCAGGGTCCGTCGGAAGCCTGCGAGCGACGCCCAGAGAGTTCCGCTCTCACAATCCGGGCGTCAGTTCGCCGGCGTGACGTCGTCGCGGAAGAAGATAGCCGTTTTCCGAACTTTCTGTACGCGCCGGCGCCAAAGGGCGCTGACGGTCGAGCCTTCTCTTTTCAGACGTGCCTACTGCCGTTCTGGCGGTCGCGCAACCTACTTAAAGCCGCGGCGAATGTCGTGGCCTGATCCCCATGGTCGCCAAGGGTTCCATCGTGCGCGTCGACTACGACGCCTGGGCGGACGGCGAGCTCTTCGACACGACGAGCGAGGCCGCGGCCAAGAAAGCCGGCATGCACCGCGAGGGCATGATCTACGGGCCCGTTCCGCTCGTCGCCGGCGTGGGCCGCGTCGTCGCCGGCTTCGACAAGGCGCTCCTTGCGGCCAAGGTCGGCGAGCGCGCGAGCGTCGAGTTCGGCCCCGAGGAGGGCTTCGGCGAGCGCGACCCGGCGAAGATCCAGACGTTCAAGCCCAGCGAGTTCGAGAAGCGCGACGTGCACCCCCACGTGGGCATGCGAGTTCGCATGGAGGACCGCGCGGGCACCGTCGTCACCGTCACGCCCGGCCGCGTGCGCGTCGACTTCAACCCCCCCATGGCCGGAAAGAAGGTCAAGTACGAGTTCACGATCACCGAGGAGGTTGCGGCGCCCGAGGAGAAGGCGAAGGCCATCGTGGAGGCCATCTACGGCATGGGCCGCAGCGCCGGGTTCCTGCTGAACGCGCGCGGCACCGAACTCGAGGCCACGCTGCCCGACGGCTGCAAGTACGACGGGCGGTGGCACGCCACGAAGTTCCTCATCGTCTCCGACCTTCGCCAGTTCGGCGGCTTCACGAAGATCCGCTTCGTCGAGGAGTACCTCCCGCCCGAGGCGGTCACGCAGGAAACGACTACTCGCGCCGCCGAGCCCGGCGCGCCCGTGCCCAAGAGCGCCACGCCCTCGGGCATGCCGCCGGCCAAACCCGGCCACGAAGGGCACAAGCACTGACGATGCGCGGCGCCTTTGGCGTCGACGGTTGCCGCGGCGGGTGGGTCGCCGTTTGCGCGCGAGGCGACGCGCTGCGCGCGCCCGTTGTCGCGCCCGCGTTCTCGGAAGTCCTCCAGCTTGCGCGCGGCGCGCCGGCTGCCGTCGACATGCCCATCGGGCTCCTCGATGCGCCGGAGGACGGCGGGCGCGCGTGCGACCGCGAGGCGCGGCGCGCGCTGGGCTATCCACGGAGCCTCAGCGTCTTCTCGCCGCCCTCCCGCGCGCAATTGAGTTTTACTGCGCACATGCGCAGTAAACTGTCGGCCCAAACGCGCAACCTCGTCCCCAAGATCGTGGAGGTGGACGCCGTCATCAAGCCAAGGCTCCAGCGCCGCGTCGTCGAAGCGCATCCCGAGCTTGCCTTCGCCACGCTCCTTGGCCGCCCCGCGCGCCACTACAAGAAGACGCGCGAAGGACGCAACGAGCGGTTGGAGGCGCTCGAAGCGCCGTTCCCGCGCGTTGGCCGATGGCTGGAGGAGCACCTCCCCGACGCGCGCCGGCGGGGCGCAGGCGTGGACGATCTCTTGGACGCGGCCGCGCTCGCCGAACTTGCCGCGCGCAAGCCGGACCGTTCTAGGCGCTTTCCCGAGCGTCCGCCGCGGGACGCGCGCGGGCTTCGGATGGAGATTTGGGGCTAACGGGTTGGGCTGCTGGCGCAAACGCGCCAAGCGTCGTCTGCCCCGCTTCCTTCACCTCGCGGACGGCGGGAAGGATGGCGTCCCAGTCCACGGCCTTGAACTCGAGGTCGAGCTCGGCCAAGTACCGCCGCGCGCGGTCGGAGACCGAGGGCGCGACGAGGACGCCCCGCACCTTGCCCTCGCGCGCTTGGCGCTCCTTCTCGACGTAGCGGCGTAGCTGCTCGACCTCCTTCATCCCCGCCGCGCGGCGCTTGGCCTCGACGACGACGCGGTTGCCGCGCGCGTCCTCGCCGTAGACGTCCATGGGGCCGCGTTGGCTCTGCCGCTCGCGCGCCCAGGGGCGGAACCCCGGCTCGACGAGGTCGGGTCGGAGATGCAGGAGGCGCTGCAGGTCGTCCTCGCTTCCCACGAGAAGGAGCTCCTCGTCGTCGCGCAAGCGCACGACGCCGATCGTGTCGATCTCGTGGAGCACGATGCGCACGGTCTCCGGCGGCTTCTTGCGCGAGCTCGTGACGACAAGTCGTCCGTCCTCGATGGCGGCCGCGTGGGCGCAGCCGGGCGGCTGCCAGTTGACGGGCTTGAGCTTCTCGGGCGTGTGCACGAGAAGCGTGCCGTCGGGCTTCAAGAGGACCATGCGCTCGCCGATGGCGAGCATCGACTCGGCCCGGCCCGAGTAGTCGATCTCGCAGACGCCCACGAGCGTCACGATGCCGCGCCCGAGCTCGGCTTGGAGGAAGG
>DATLFM010000080.1 GCA_035541015.1 Candidatus Thermoplasmatota archaeon | reverse complement strand
CGCTTGTAGTCCGTGTCCGAGTACTTGCGCTCGATGTCCGACTCGCCAAGCACGTTGCCCACCGAGCCCACCATGAAGTCGAAGTGGTTGATGCTGTAGGTGTCGACGAAGCGGTACTCCACGTTCTGGCCGAGCATGTTGAGCGCGGCAACCTCGCCGCTTTTCTTCGCGTTGGCCCACGACCCGTGCATGGCGATGCGCTCGGCGATGACGTCGTAGAACTGCACGATGTCGCCGGCCGCGTAGACGTCGGGAACGCTCGTCTGCAGGAACGAGTCGGTCAGGACGCCCTCGCCCCGCTTGATGCGCGTGCCGGCGAGGATGCGGGTGTTCATGTTGAGGCCCACGGCCACGCCCGCGATCGAGCAGGGGAAGAGCTCCCCCGATTCGGTGCGGACGCCCGCGACGCGGCCCGCGGCGTCGTGTTCGAAGGCGACGGGCGTCTGGTGGAACACGCACGCGACGCCCTTCTCGGCAAGCGCTTTCTCCACGATCTCGCTTCCCGCCTTGCTGATGCCCTCGCGCCACCAGCGGTTGCCCCGCATGAGATAGTTGCACTTCACGCCGTTGACGCCAAGCACGACGGCGATGTCGATGCCAAGGAGACCGGCGCCGATGGCGATGCCGGGCTTGCCCGCGTTGGCAAGCGCGTCCGCCCGCAGGTGGCGCGCGTCCACGAAGGTCCAGAACTTGTGGATGCCCTCGGCGTCGTTTCCGGGGACCGGCAGGCGCTTGGGCGTTCCCCCGGTGGCGATAAGGAGCTTCGTGTAGGGAAACTGCCGGCGGTCCTCGGTGATCACGACCTTGTTCTGATCGTCGATGTTGCGCGCCTGCGTGTGCAGGTGAAGCTCGACGTTGTTCTTGTCGTAGAAGGCGAGGTCGTGGATCTTCACCTTCTCCTCGGCCGCGTTGCCCTTGGCGAAATCCTTGATGGCGACCCGGTTGTACAGGGGCTCGCCCTCGTCCGTGAGGATCGTGATCGGGTCGTCCGTGTGCTTGCGCAAGGTCACGGCGGCCGTGGCGCCGGCGATGCCGTCGCCCAGGATGAGATAGCGCTCCGCCATCCGGGTACCGTGGGTGGAAAGGGGGACCCGTATATGAGCGTTCGCGGGTGGCGCCTAGCGGCTCGGTTTCGCGCGTGCCCGGCGGCGACGGGTGCGCGGAGACCCGTCGTCCTTCGCCGCGCGCTCGTGGGAGAGCGCCTGCCGGCCCGCAAGCTCGTTCACCCGGGCCTTGAGCGCGCGCACCTCGTCGCGAAGCTCCTCGAGATCGCGCCGAACGCGCGCCCGGTCGGCCTTCCGGTCCGCCCGCTCGGCGTGCTCGCGGGACGCGTTGCGGGCCGCCGCGCGGACAAGACCGATCACCTCCGCCCGCGCGGCCCGCCGCAGCTCCGCGGCGGCGGCCGCGTCGTCCACGCGGCCGAGGACCTCCACGGCGGCCCGGCGCACCTGGTGCATCGGATCGCGGGCCAGCTCAACGAGGGACTCCAGGATCGCGGCCCGCTCGGCCTCGACGTGCTCCCAGAGGTTCGCAAGCGCCGTGATCGCCGCCGCGCGCACGACCGTTTCCCGGCCCGGCGCGGCGTGCCGGCGCGCGAGCGCGACGGCCCGCCGTTCCCGCGTCTGTCCGAGGCCCAGCAGGGCGCCGGCCGTGATCACGTGGTTGTGCCCGCGGCGGGGCAACGAGGAACGCAGAAGCTCGAAGGCGGCGGGTTGGCGCGTGGCGCCGGCCGAGGACAGCGCGGACGCGACGACGTAGTCGCTTGCGTCCGACGTGGCCACGCGGGCCGCCTGGCGGAACCCTTCCGGCGTGCGGAAGCTTCCAAGACCGCCCGCGGCCGCCCGCCGCACGCGCGGGTCCTTGTCCGCAAACGCGGCGCGCAACGCCCTCAGCGCATCCGGGGTCGCCATCGAGCACAACGCCTTGGCCGCGGCCGCCCGCACCCCCCAGCACGGGTCGCCGGCAAGCGCGCTCTCGAGCGCGTGCGTGGCCTTCTCGTCGCCGGGGAAGTCGCCGAGCTTCTCGGCGGCCGTCATTCGGACCCACGCGGTGGGGCCCTTGGATAGGACGGCGATGCGCTCGTCGCGCGGGCGCTCGCCCTTTTGCACGTGCAGAACGCGGCCGTCCGGATCGAACTCCACGAACTCGGGCCGACGCGAAGCGGGCAGCAGGAAGACGTGCTCGCGATCGGTGATCTCGACGCGCTCGCGCTGCGGCGTCCCGGCGAAAACGAGGACGTCAGCCGAAAAGCGGAACAGCGGCGTCTGGGGGTCGGTCTGCGTCACCTTCTGGACCTGGCGCACGGTGAGCGCAACGACCTTCCGTTCGGGCTCGTACTTCCAGGAAACTTCGAGCTCGGGGTGCCCAGCCTTGTGGATCCATTGGCGGAAGAAGCCGTCGAGGTTGCGCCCCGTCGCCTCCTCGATGGCCGCGCGCAGGTCGTTCGTCTCGACGTTGCCGCCCTCGTGGCTTCGCACGTAGTGGCGCACCGACGCCCGGAAAGCCTCGTCGCCGAGAACCCCGCGTAGCGTGTGTAGGACCCACGCCGCCTTCGGATACAGGTGCCGGTCGAAGACGTCCTCGGCGTCCACGAACACGTTTGTCGCGATGGCCCGCCGGTACTTCCCCGCGTCCTCCTCGAGGTAGGCTCGCAGGTTCTCGCGCATGCGCACGCCAAGCTCGTCGGCACCAAACGCGTGCTCGTGCCAAAGCGCGTCGAAGTAGGTTGCAAACCCCTCGTTGAGCCACGCGTGCTCCCAGCTCTTGCACGTGAGAAGATCGCCAAACCACTGGTGCGCCGCCTCGTGCGCGACGAGGCCGTCCGGATCGACGTCGACGCGGTGGCGCTCGTCGCAAAGGTACCGTTCGTTGAGCGTCGTGATGCCGGTGTTCTCCATGCCGCCCCACATGAAGTCCACGAGCACGGCCTGGTCGTACTTCTCGTACGGATAGGCGCGGCCGGTGTACTCGCCGAAGAATGCCAGGATGTCCGGCGTGTTGCGGCAGAGGACCTCCGCGCGTCGTCCCTCGCCCTTTCGAGCGAGGTAGCGGAGGGGAACGTCGCCTGCCGCGGCGCGGACCTCGTCGAACTCGCCGGCCACGACGCAGACGAGGTAGGCCGGGTGCGGAACCTTGTGGAGCCAATGCCAGGTCCGCGTGCGTGCGCGCTTGTCGTGCGTCGTCGACACGAGGCGTCCGTTCGACACGACAAGGAAACGGTCCTTCGCCGTCGCCACGACCTCGGAGGTCATCTTGTCGCTGGGGTGGTCCACGACGGGGAACCAATGGCGCGAATCCTCCGCCTGGCCTTGGCTCCACACCTGCCAGGGCTTGCGAGGGTGCGCCTTCGACGGTCGGATGAAATGCAGGCCCGTCCTTGGCTTCGCGCGGTAGGAGACGCGCAGCGCGAAGGCCTTCTCCGCCGGCCGGGGGAGCTCCACGCGCAGCGAGCCGGGAAGGACTTCGAAGGCGACCTCCTTGTCGTCGGCCTCGACCGAACGCACGTCGAGGTCGACGGCGTCGAGCACGACCTCGCGCGTGGGCACGATGGGCCGAAGCGAAAGCGTGGCCGATCCCTCCACCGCGCCCTCGACCTCGTCGATCGCAAGCTCGAGGCGCAGGTGGGTCACGTCGAACGACTTGCTCGGCGCCTCGTGTTCGCGCGCGCCGGCCGTGGCGAACCGCTTGTACGGATTCTCCTCGTCGAGCGTCATGCCGTCGGCGCCGGTACGGGCCGTCGACGGGATAAAGTCACCGCGCGGGCGGCGCCAGGCGCTCCACGTGCTCGTGGAGGGGCGTTGCGGCGGCGGGAGCGCGGAGACGCCGCGCGGCGCCCCGGAGCTTGCGGACGATCCGGCGCGCCGCGCGCAGGGGATCGTAGCCCGCCTGCGCGGCGCGCATGGCGACAAAGCCCGCGCCAAGCGCCGCGACGTGCGTGAGGTTCGCCGCGCGGCTGACCGGACCCACCGAGACAAGGGGCGTCGTGGAGATGACGTCCACCGCGACGAACACGATCGCGACGACCCACAGGGGGGACCGCACGAAGAAGAACGGAATGCGGTCGCGCGGGCACGCCGCGACGGCGGCGCCGGCGAGCGCGAGGATTCCGCCCGAGCTTCCAAGCGCGTAGCCGTGGAAGAGGGCGTTTTGGGCAAGAAACGCCGTCGCCGAGCCGAGCAGGAACAGGACGGCCGTGCCCCGACGGCCCAGGCGCAATTCCACCGGCCCCACGAAGAAGTACAGGAACGCGCACGAGGCCGCAAGGTGCGCGAGGCTTGCGTGCACGAAGGCGCCCGTCGCAAGCGTCCAAGGCTTCTGGAAGACGCCCTCGAGGCCGGGTCCTGCCGCAAGCGCGCCGGTGATGGCGCCCGAGAGCGCTTCGGCCGGCTCGCCCACGGCGGCCCACAGCACGAGGCCGCCTAGCACCTGCAGCGCAAAGCCGGCGCACACGAGGAGCAGGAGGGCAAAGGAGATCGACCGTCGGGCGTCGGAGAGCACCTCCTGCGCGGCGGCGCGAACGGCAAGCGCCATCGACCGCGCAGGCGCCGGGGGGAGCGTCGTGACCCGAAGCGGCGCGGTACAAGGCTCCCCGCAGGCGTGCGAGCCCGCGTGCGAGGGACACAGCCGGAGCCGGCACTCGCGGCAGATCGTCGGGACGAAGCGGCCGTTGCCGCAGACGTCGCAGATGCCTTCCAAGCCAAACCCGGTCGATCCAGTGGTCGGGCGCAACCTAAGCTGCGGGGAAAGGGCGTTTCCGCAACGCACAAGTACGAACGGTTGAAGGGTGCCGCCGCGTTCCTGCGCAATTGCGCAGGAAACATCAGTACCGTTGCCACGGGCTTCGGTCGCGCTCGCGCAGGAAAATGCCGCGCGTGCGCAGCTGCCACCCGTACGCGGCGCCGGCGGCAAGACCGACGACGTGGGCGATCACGGCGACGCCGCCGCCGGCAAGCGAGAGGAGGAACGTCGCCAGCAGCACGAGGCCGGCCAAGACCCACATGGGCATCGGAAGGATGCCAAACAAGTGGATCTGGCGGTAGGGGGCAAGGACGGCGATGCAGGCGAGGAACGCGAGCACGCCGGCCGAGGCGCCCACCACGATTCCACCTCCAAGCGCCGCTTCGGCGACGGCGCCGCCCACGCCCGCCCCGAGGAAGAACAGGATCGTCCGACGGTCCCCGATGCGGCTTTCCACCCACGGCCCGAAGAAGAACAGGACGAGCGCGTTGAAGAAGAGGTGGTACAGCGCGCCGATCGTGGAGGGCGGCGATCCGTGCAGGAAGAGGCTCGTGAGGGGAGCCCACGGCTTCTCGAGGAGGCTTCCGGCCCCGGGACCTGCTCCAAACACTCGGACGACCTGGTCCACGCCGCAAAGGGCCGAGCCGGAGGCCGAAACGACCCGGCCGTCGGTGGGGCAAACGCCCGGCGCGCCGGTCGCCAGACCCCAAAGCGCGCCGCCCACCCACTGCAGGAGGAAGCCGATGACGATGAGGACAAGGAGCGTGGACGTGGCCGAGCGCGTCACGAAGGCGCGCGCCCGGCCGAGCGCCCGGCGATGGGTTGGCACGTGGCGGCCGGCCGGGGCCATCTCCCGCTCGCGGCGCGAGGGCAACGAGGGACGATCCTCCCGGACGCGCGTTCGCCAATCGGCGAGGCCCGGGCACTCGTGCGTCTCGGGGATGCGGTGCTCGGCGCAGAAGGCGTCGCCGCAGAAACGGCATTTGAACGGGAGGAACTCGCCCGTCCCGCACCGTTTGCAAACGCCGCGCACGAGGGCTCGTAGGCCCGAGGGTTCCAAAAGCCTTTCCGAACGCCGGCCTTCCAGGGCATCGTCGCGCGCGTGAGCGCGCGAGCGGGCACCGGCATACGAGAGCCCCAGATAACGCTTTCCCCGTGCGGAAGACCGAACATGCGACGGCCGCGCGCAGGCCCGCCCGCGCGTCTTTTTGGCTTGCGGGCAACGCTTAAGACCCGTTGGCCCTTTGGCCGCCCTAGCCAAGGACCGGGGAAGCGAATGGGCGTCGAGCTTTCACCTCGCAAATTCCGCACGTTCTTCGTCGGCAACGAGCCCAGCCGGAACCCCCTTGTGCCCAAGCTTGCGGCTCTTGCCCGCGAGTTTGGCGAAGCGGGCATGGCAAACGGCCTTGGAAGCGTGAGCGCGCGCTACGGCAAGCGCATCGTCATCAACCGCGCCGGGTCGGTCTTCGCGAGCATGGAGGAGCCCGACTTCGTCGAGGTCGTCGACTACGACGCGCAGCGCAACCGTCTCATGTGCATGGGCACGCAGGAGCCGTGCTTCGAGGCGGGCCTGCACTGGCTGCTCTACGACACGCACGAGGAGTTCCACGGCGTTCTCCATTTCGACGACCCGGCCATCCTCAAGGCGCAGAAGAAGACGGGAATGTTCCCCGAGACGCGCGAGATGCGTCCGCCGGGCTCCCTCGAATGGACGATGGAGGCCATCAAGATCGTCCGGAAGGCGCCCTTCTTCCTTCTCAAGAACCACGGCTGCTTCGCCGTGGGGCCCACGCTCGACGAGGCCCGTGAACTCGCCATCGAAGCCCACGAGGCCGCGATGGAGGAGATCTAGCGCCGCATGCGCGTGCTCCTCAACGGCCGCCCGCGCGAGCTTCGCGCGCTCTGGTGGGAGCGCGAAGCGTTGCGGGTCCTCGACCAGCGGCTCCTGCCGCGGCGGGTTGAGCTGCGGGACCTTCGCACCGTGGAGGAGGTCGCCTCGGCGATCGCGGACATGACCGTCCGGGGCGCGCCCACGATCGGCGCGGCGGCCGCCTTTGGAATGGCCCTTGGCGCAGCCGACCCCGAGCGGGCGTCCTCGATCCTCCGCGCCACGCGGCCGACGGCCGTCAACCTTGCCCACGGAGTCGAGCACGTCCACGAAGCGATCCGACGCGGCGAGGATCCACTGGCCGCCGCGCAGGCGTACGCCGACGGCGTCGTGGAGGCCTGCCGGCGCATCGGCGAGGCCGGGCTTCCGCTCGTGAAGGACGGAGCCCGCATCCTTACGCACTGCAACGCCGGCGCGCTTGCCACGGTGGACCTCGGCACGGCGACGGCGCCGCTTCGGCTGGCCGCGCGGCAGGGTCGCCGGTTCTCGGTCCTCTGCGACGAGACGCGGCCCCGGCTGCAGGGCCACCTCACGGCCTGGGAGCTTCTCAACGAGGGCATCGACGCGCGCGTCGTGGCCGACAACGCCGCCGGGTGGTTCCTCTCGCGCAGCGAGGTCGACCTCGTCATCGTCGGCGCCGACCGGGTGGCCCAGAACGGCGACGTGGCCAACAAGATCGGCACGTACGAGAAGGCCGTGCTCGCGCGCGAGCACGGGGTCCCGTTCTACGTGGCGCTGCCGGCGAGCACCTACGATCCGGCCACGCCGTCGGGCGCCGGCATCGCGATCGAGGAGCGCGACGAGTCGGAGGTGCTCGAGTTGGCAGGCGTCCGCGTGGCGCCCGAGGGGGTCCGGGCCCACAACCCGGCGTTCGACGTCACGCCCGCCAAGTACGTGACGGGCTACCTGACGGAGCGGGGACTGCTCATGGCAAAGGAGCTCCCGTCGCTTTCCGCGGCCAAACCGCGTTCCCCGCCGCCTAGCGGAAGGCGCGCCTGAACCGCGGGCTCACGAAAAGCTGCTGGCCGTCGGGGCCGTTCCGCCGCGTCACCACTCCCTGCGACCGCAGCTTCTTCACGTGGTAGGAGACCGTGCTCTTGGCAAGCTTGAGGCGCTGGGCCAACGTCTCTCCGTTGATGCCGGGGTGGCGAAGGATCGCCTGCACGATCTTGCGCAGGGCCGGGTGGCGGGCGACGAGAAGCGGCGCAAGCTCGCGACGCGACCGGCGGCCCGGCTTGAACAGGCGAAGCGTGCGGCCGTCCTTCACGATCTGCACGGCCCCCTCGGCCGCCAGGATGTGCGCGTGGTAGTTGATCGTGGACTGGTCGAAGCCGAGCCGGCGCGCGATCTCGCTCACGCCCACGCCGGGGTTCCGGAGAACCTCCTTGCGGACGCGCGCGCGAACCGCGCCGAACGCGCCGCGTTGTCCCTTGCGTGGCATCGACCCACCGCCGTCCCGAGGAAATGCCGCCACTTGGTTCGCCCATCACTCATCATGCGATCAGGGATGCGTTCTTCCTCATCGTGGCGAGCAACCCGAGTATGATATCCTTTGGGATAAGGATGACGGTCGCCCGGCGGGCCGCCGGACGTGCCCGACCGCGGGGCTTATGCGGGCGACCACCGTTGCGCCCCGCATGCAGCTTGTTCCTGCCGCCCACGTTCGGCGCGGCCGCCTCACCGACGCCGGCGGCGCCTCGCTTCCGCCCGGCTCCGAGGAGCGCTTGGCCCAGGCGGCCGGCGACGGGCCGGCGTACCTCGTCGACCTCGAAGGCCTGTCGCGCAACCGGCCCGACGTGGAATTCCTGCAGCGCTGGACCCGGCGGCGGCCCGCGTGGGCCGACACGGGGGCGGGTACGCTTCCCGACGTCGCCGACTCCCTGGTCGCAGGCGCCGAGCGCGTCACCGTCCGTTGGAGCCGCTTGCCGGACGGGGAGAGCGATCTGCTGGACATCACGGAGGCGTCCGATTCGGTGGTGCTGGGGCTCGAGTTCGAAGGGCGTTTCGTCGCCAATCGCGCCGACGCGCGGGATCTCCGCGGCGCGCTCGCGCTCGCCTCCGAACTGTCGCTTCCGGTGCTCGTGATCGACCTCGCGCGTGCGGGCAAGCGCGCAGGGGTCGACGCGGCAATCGCGAACGAGGTGGCTTCGCTTCACGCGGGGGAGCGGTGGTTTGCTGGCGGCGTCCGCGACGCAAGCGACGCCGCGCGCCTGCAGGAGATGGGGTACGCAGGCGCGATCGCCTCGGCACTCCTGGACGGCCCCCTCCGGTGAGCCCATGGTCGATCCGCGCGTGCTTGCCGCCGCCTTCCGACGAAAGGGCGCCGACGCCCTGTCGCGGGTCCACCTCAAGCACGTGCTGAGCCTCGACCTTGGGTGGTTCACTCCGGCGCAGGCGAAGGTCCTCCTCGACGACGCGGTCCGCGAGGGCCTGCTCGCGGAGCTCGGCGAGACGCTCCGTCCGACCTTCGATCTTGCGAGCATCGAGGTCCCCGCCGGGTGGCGACCGGCGGACCCCGCCGCGTCCGGACCACCGGAGACGGGGCCCGCCTCGCAGGTGGAGGCGCCCGACCTTGCAAGCGAGGTGCAGGCCGTGCAGGCGCTCTGCGGCGGACGGCTTCTTCCCAAGACGGCCCTGGCCGTGGCGGCCTACCGCAAGGCCGTCCTCTCCCCCTCCCTTCTGGAGGAGGCGCGGCGCGAGATCGCGCAAGCGCAGGCAAAGCCCCCGGCGCCGGGGCGCTAGGCGAGCCACGAGAGCACGGGCGCCATCGTCGCTCCAAGAAGGTGGGTCCGGCGAAGGCCAAGCTTCCAGGGAAGCAGACCCACGAGCGTTGCGACGGCCAGCAGAGCCAGCGCGGGAAGGCCCCCGAAGGCAAAGCACAGGCCGGCCACAAAGGCGGCCACGCAAAGACTGGCGGAGCGATGCGGCAGGGCACGGAGCCGCCGCCAGGCGGTCCTTGCCAGGGGCGGCGCGACCACGGAACCGACAAGAAGACCCACCGTCGCCGACGCCAGGAACGAAAGCGCAAGGGCGGACGGAAGGACGTGCGACCACGTCTCGGGCGCGAGCACGCGCTCGACCACGAGCATGGCGCCCGAGCGGGCGCGCGCCACGAGGACGAAGGCGAGCACGGTAAAGAGCGCGCCTGCCGAGGCGGCCGCCGCCGTCGCGACGATGGCTTGCTCGGGGCGGGCGGCGCGGCGTGCGGTGAGCGCAAGGATCGCCGCCACGCCTGCCGTCGTGCCCGGAAGGATCGCAAGCGCGCTTGCGAACAACGCCCCAAGCCCGCCCGAGCGCGCCGTGTCGCCGCGCGCTTCGGCCACGGGCCAGTCCTTCTGTGGAGGCGGCGGCGGACCCGAGGCCGAGAGCAGGAGTCCCGGAAGGCCAAAGAGGCCGGAGAGGAGCGGAAGGAGCGTGCCCTCTCCCGCGTTCACGACAGGGTCCAACGGCCAGCGCAGGGCGCCAAAGCCGAGCAGGGCCGACAGGAGAAAGACAAGAGCCGCTGCGCCCACGCCCTTGGCCCGGGATCCGCCGATCGTTCGCGTCTCGGTGCCCACCACGACGGCGGCCACCGCAAGGAGAACCCACGGCGTCGCCGCCGAGAGGGCGCCTCCCGGAACGGCCGCGCGCAGGAAAAGGAGGAAGGCCGGCAGCAACGCAAGCGCGCACCCAAAGCCCACGAGGCAACCGAGCACGGCAAGCTCGACGGCCTCGAGCCCGCGGCCCTCGCGAAGCAACCGGTGCGCCGGAAGCGCCGACGCGGCGGCCTCGACCTCGGGAGCCCCGACGAGCGTGGCCGGCACGAAGCTCACGACCGTATGCGAAAGCGAAAGCGCGACGAGCAGGCACGTGAACGAAGGCGCGGCCTCGCCGCCGGCGGATGCGACAAGGGGCAGCAGCAGGACCGCCAAGGTGTTGGCGTGAAGCCCGGGAACGAGTCCCGTCGCGACGCCAAGCGCAGCGCCCGCAAGAGCGGCCGCCGCAAGCTCAGGCGGCAGGCCGGATCACCACGACGTCCTGGGCTTCCGCGAAGAACACGATTCCGCGCGCGGACCGGGACGGCGTGCCGACGGCGCGAACCAAATCGCCTTTCTCGGCCGCCGTGTCGCCTCGGGCGAGCAGAACCGTCGAGGCGTCGTCGGCCACGAGCCGCAACGCCGCGCCGTGCGTTGTCGTCGTCACCGACCCCACCGTTGCGACGATCGCCACGCGGCGTCCTTCGTGCAACGGCAGGTCGGACAAGGACACGGGCGGGGGAGGAACCCCTGAAGGCAGCACGTGGAGCAGCGCGAGGGCCGGAAGGCAGAGGGCAAGGAGCGTGGCGGCGCGCACGCGGGCCGACGGCTCGGGCATCGAAATAACGATTATCCGGAGGTCCCGTCACGGGGCGCCATGGTCGACCTCTCGGACCCGCTCACCATCCTCGGGTGGGCCCTCCTCGCGCTGCTGGTCCTCGCCCTTGCCACCCCGCGTCTTGCGGCCCGGCGGTTCCTCCGCCGGCGTCGGAGGATCCTTCGCGCGCTCGAGGAGGAATCGGGCGCCACGGTGCTCACGCTTGTTCACGGCAAGGGGCCGCTGTCTCTGTTTGGCTGGCCCATCTACACGATGATCGACATGGACGACGCCGAAGCCCTTCTCCGCGCGATCCGGCGGGTCGGCCCCGACCGGCCCCTCGACGTCGTCGTGCACACGCCGGGGGGCCAGTACCACGCCGCCCTGCAGATCGCGCGCGCTCTCTCCCACCACAAGGCGCGCGTCCGCGTCCTTGTTCCCCACTACGCCATGTCCGGCGGAACGCTCATCGCCCTTGGCGCCGACGAGATCGTCATGGACCCCGACGCCGTCATGGGCGCCGTCGATCCCCAAGTCGGCGACCTCCTGCGCGGGTGGCACTCGACCACGAGCTGGGTCAAGATCGCGCGCGAGAAAGGCAAGGACGCCGACGACGCGACGCTTGCGCTTGCCGACGTGAGCGAGAAGCTCCTTGCCGGCACGCGCCAGGCCGTGCTCGACCTCGTGAAGGACAAGGTGCCGCAGCCCGAGACGCTCGTGGCGCGGCTCGTGCAGGGCGGCTACGCGCACGCGTATCCTCTCTCGCCCGCCCAGATGAAGGACCTCGGCCTTCCGGTCCGCACCGACCTTTCGCCCCGCGTGCACGATCTTCTCGCGCTCTACCGCGGGCCGCGGCGAGGGATGGTGGAACCCTGAACGCGCGACTCTGGCTCGCCTTGGTCCTCTTTTCCGCGCCCCCGCTTGCCGGCTGCATGGGCGGAGCACCGCGCGACACCGGCTCCGGCCCGGTCGCGTGGTCCTTCGCGGACACGGAGGGCAACGTGCACTCGAACGCCACCGCCGCGGGAGAGCCCGCCCTCCTCTTCTTCATGGCCTCGTGGTGCGGAACCTGCCGCGGCAAGACGCCCATGCTCGCGCGCGTGCACGCCGATTGGAGCCATCGGGCGAGCTTCTACTCGATCGCGTTCGACGGCTCCGACAATCGCGAAACGCTCGAACGATGGAAGCGTCAGAACGCGAATCCCTGGCCGCACGGGACGGACGCAGGCTTCGCCGTGCAACGGGCCTTTGGCATCACGTCCCAATCAAGCGTGGTCGTCATCGGACCCGACGGCACGATCGTGCAGAAATGGGGCTACGGCACGGCCGACGAGGGCGGCCTGCGCGCCGCTCTCACGCGCGCCTCCGCGGGGTAGGAGCGAGCGGCCGCACGTCGTTTGTTCCATGAACCGGTTCGAGTCCGTACAGGAAGTTCGGAAAAGGGCCACGACGGCCCAAGCCCGCTTCCTGTCGAATGAAACACAACCGGGCATGGGACCGGCGGCGGTCGCGCGGGTTTGCCGTCGCCGCCGTGCTCGTCCTGCTGGGCTCCCAGTTGCCCGCCCCGGCCGGCGCGCTTGCCGACCCGGCGTTGCCGACGTTTGCACCCGCCTTGCTCCCGCTCCCGATCGGACTTGACGGCCCGGCCGCGCGGGTCCTTGGCTCCCTGGGCTCACTCTTCGACCACTCGGCCTACGTGCTTGGAATCTCGGGCATCCCGCCCCCGCCTCCCGCGCCGCAATCGTTTGCCGCCGGCATGCGCGCGTTGCTCTCCGAGCTTGGCGTGCCATTGTCCGTGGAGGACGAGCTTGCCATCCAGCAGTTCGCGCAACGGCTGTTGCCCCGCCAAGACGCCGCCTTCGGCGCTCTCTTGGGATCCCTGCGCGACCGGCACGCGCTTGCAGGCGAAATCTTCGACGGCGCAAACGAGCTCGACGAGAGCGCAAGCGCGCGGCTGTTGAAGGCCCAGCAGGCGGTTGCGCAGTACGCGGGCCTGCTCGCCGCCGAGCTCCTGTCGAATCCGCCCTCGCGCACCGCCGGCGCGTCGCCGCCGCTGCCGGTGCTTGGAAACTGCGACTGGGGCGTGCTCGTCGACCTCAACGAACACGACAACGTGCACGCGTGCCACTACGCCTTCCAGCTCGACTTCGGCGGAGACGACACGTACGCCAACAACGCCGGCGGAGCGTGGGGCGGCCTGCGGTCCGCCTTTGCCATGGACCTTCTGGGCAACGACCGGTACGTCGGCTCGGATTCGGTTGGGCCTTTCCGCCGCGTCCTCGAAGGGGAAGCACGCTCACGCGACGTCGGATGCGCCAACCAGCCGCGGCACGTCGAGGGCGCAAGCGGGAGCGAGGCGCTGCTCCTGCACATGGGCCTTTGCGCCGCCGAGTGGGACGTGGTCCTCGACGCGCCGGCGACCAGCCTGCACGTTGCGACAATGAGCGCCCATTGCCCCGAATGGCTCGAATGGCGCCTTGCCGTCCGCAGCCAAGGATCCGAAGCAACGCACGCGGCCACGCGCTGCCAAGCGCTGCCGGCCGGGGATGCCTGGGAAGTGCCCCTCTCGGAGCCCCTCATGCCTGGCCTTCACACGTTTCGCTTGCAATGGCGCTCGCCGGAAACGGCGTGGGCCGTGGAGCGTTTCGTCGACTACCTCGCGCTCGAAGGCCCTGCCAGTCCCCGCCGCGCGCACGCCGGAAGCGGCGTGGACGCCGCCGGGGGGCTCCTCGACGTCTTTGGCGACGATCGCTACGAGGCTCGCATGGGCGAGCGGGCCGCGACGGCCGGAAGCGCCGTTCACGGAACGGGTTTCCTTCTGGACCTGTTTGGAAACGACGCGTACGACGCCGCCGTGGGAGAAAGCGCCGCGCACGGAAGCGTCCTTGGCCAAGGCGTCGCGCTTCTCGCGGACGTCTTTGGCGACGACGTGTACCGCTCCGTCGGCCCGCCCGACCGCGCCTCCGCGCTCAACGGAGCCGCCGTGATTCCCGCGCTCGACGTTTCGTGGAGCCTTGCGCCGTTTGGCCCTTCGGGCCAAAACCAAACGGCGATCGCCGTCTTGCAAGACTTCCGCGGAAACGACCGATACGTGGACGACACCGGCGCCTGCACGGCGTATTGCGGCGCGACCAACGGCGCCTCGAACGCCGGAGCGCGCCACCAGACCGGGACGGCTTTGGCTGGATGGCACCCGGGTCCGACGGGCGCAAGCGTCAGCCTGACGGCGGCTTACGCCGCGCTCGTCGACCAGGGCGGCAACGACTGGTACGAAGTGCGATGCAAGGCGCTCTCCCAGCGCAACGGCGAAGGCGGACTGCTCTACGATGCGCAAGGACAGGACGTCTACCTCACGACCTGCAGCGCGCTTGGCGGCGACGTCGGCGGACCGCTTGGCCGATCGTCCGCGTATCAAGGACGATTTTGGGGCGCCGGCGTGCCTGCGGGCACGATCACGCACGTTTGCCTTCACGCCCAAACGCTTGGAAGGGACACCATCGTCTTGCGGCCCGACGTGGGAACCGCACCGATCCACGCCCTCGTCGTCGACGCAACCCGGTCCCACGCGTGGAATTGCGCCTCGACCTCGATCCCTTGGAGCCACGAGTCCCTGTTCGTCCACAAGCGCACGGCGAACGTTTCCGTGAGCCTCGCGGGCGCGGCCGACCTCGACGGCTCGAAAGGAACCGTGAGCGACGACGCCGGCGCGACGTGGCGGAACGTGTCGGACCGTCCCGCCTTCAAGATCGTCTTCGAGGTCCCGCCCGAACCCAAGCTCGACGCCGGAAACGACCGTCTCCTTGGCTTGCGAACGCCCGCTTCGGAGGCGTCGTGGTTCGTCACGCCGCCGCGCAGAGCAGCCGACGCCACCGAGGCCTGCGCCGCGTTGCCTACGTATCAATACGTCGGCACGCGTTGCACCGACGACGTCCCCGGCACCCTGCGCGAGGCCGAGCGCTGCGTCGCGCTCCTCACGAGCCTTTCCGAAGAGAGGGCGTGGGGCTGTGCCAGCCGAACGTGGGAAAACCGGGGAATCC
Source organism: Candidatus Thermoplasmatota archaeon (assembly GCA_035541015.1). Taxonomy (NCBI): domain Archaea; kingdom Methanobacteriati; phylum Thermoplasmatota; species Thermoplasmatota archaeon. Next base: position 3,646 of record DATLFM010000080.1, on the reverse strand, counting down.
ACCTGGACGGTGCGTGGGACCCGCCGTACCTTAAGCCGCCCGAGGCGGAAAGCCTCGTGGGCGTCGATGGCGCCCGCGTCGCCTGGGTGGGCGAGGGCATGCTCCTTGCGCGAAACGTCCTGTCGCAGACGGTCCTTCCCTTGATTGGAGCCGGCAACATCACGGGGGCGGCCGTGCGGGGGCACCGCGTCGTGTGGAAAGATGCGGAGATAGTGCACGCTTTCGATGGGGCAACCGGCGCGAGCAAGATGCTGGGGCGAGGATTCGACTGGGGAAGCGAAGTGGCCCAAATCGACGTCGGCGGCCGGTACGCCGTTTGGGAAGATTTCGGCAACATGACGGACGCTTCTCCATACGCTCCGTGCATCCACGTCTACGATTTCCACGAGAATCGTTTGCGAGAGTGCGCCGATCGCGGGTGGAGCCCGCGCGTCTCGGGCCACCGCCTCGTCAGCACAAGCGGCGCGGTATCCTTGACAAGCGGCCTTCGAACCCCCTGGCCCCTCTCGTCCTGGCCAACGAGCTTTGCCATCGACGGCGATCTCGTCGCGTGGTGCTGCGAGTCGTTCTATTACAGCTGGAGCGGGGAAGCATGGTACGGCGTCGTGGCCATGGATCTTGCCGACCCCTCGCGGCGCATCTTGATGGTAGGCGAAGCGACACCGGGATGGACGGAAGTCGCCGTAAGCGGCAACCTCGTGTTCTGGAACAAGCCGGCGGCCTGGGCCTTTGGTTCCAACAGCGGTACGATGGCGATCGTGGCTCGCGACCTAAGCCACGTACGGTACGATCCCCTCGCATGCTCGAACCATTGGGACCTGTGGAGGGGAGGCACGTCGTCCCTGTGCCCACTGGGAACCTACGATGCCACGCTGCGGCGGGAAACCGGCTGGAGGCCGGGTTTGCTCGTCCCCGTCGGGGGTGCCGAGATCCAAGTCAGCACGCCCTTGGTCTCCACGCACGCGGTGTCGCCTCGGGCGTCGGGAAATGTGGTCGCGTGGCAGCAGTGCGACTTCCTGGCGCACAGCTACCATCGCCAGATTTCGACCTGCGGCTCACCGCCCGCTGAGTGCGCCGGCCTGCAGCCGCAAGATCCACACGATCGGGCCCACTGGTGGGAGATGGGGTGCGCGTCGAAGCCCATCGTGTTCTACGCCAATCTCTTCCGCGACAACGCCGATCCCCTACGGGCCTTCGACGTGGCCGAGTGCTTCCGCGGCGCCTCCCCAAAGAGCGCGTTTGAGCACCTCATGCACAACCAGGTGGGCGCGCCGGATCTGGACGCCGACGGCCTTGGAGACTGCTGGCAGCAGTTCTACCGCGCGACCCTGGGGCAGGCCGTCGACGCGGCAAGCGACCTCGACTGCGACGAGCTCAACAACCTCGAGGAGTTCCGCTGGCAGACGATTCCCCTCTATGACGCGCCGCCCTGCGCCTGGGCGCGGAACCTGCCCGGCGCCGTCCTGTTCGAGAACGGGCGAGACCTCGATCTCGACGGGCTTTGGGACGGCCACGAAGCGCGCTACATCGAGCGCGTCAACGACGGGGACGCGCTGCGCGTGAAAGACCTGCTCGGGGCGGCGTCCGACCCGCAGGGCGCGCTGCTTCTGGCGCTCTACCACCCGTTGAAGGACCACGACACCGACGGCGACGGATTGCGCGACATCGACGATCCCAACGGCGACAGCCGCCTATCGACCGACAATCCCCGCGCGACGGACACGCTTTCCGACGGTGTCGAGGTCCACGTGTACGACACGCTGCCTGACCGGGGCGACAGCGACTGCGGCATGGACGCGCCCGTCTGCTACGGCAGCGCGTGGATGATCCGAAAGCACGAGCCGCGCATTTCCGGCGACCGCGGGACTGGCGACGGCTTCAGCGACTCGCGCGAGGCGTACTTCTCGCTCGTCGAAAGCGGGCTTGGCACGATCTTCTTCCGCGAGACGGGCTCCACGAATCCGTTTGTTCCCGTGCAAGAAGACGAGATCGACAACGTCCTCCTGGACCCCGACTCGGACGGCGACGGCCTGCAAGACGGATTCGAGTGCCTCCTCACCCACGCCGCACGCGAGGGTCTTGGCTTGCCGCACTGGCACGATCGGAGCCTGTTGGGTCCGCCCATGGAGTCGTGCGATCCCGCGTGGCCCGATCCTGCGCCCGAGGACGTGGTCCACCCTGGTCTGCCGCCCTTCTGGCCGATCTGGCGCGGGCTCGTGACGGAGTTCCACGCCGACTTCTGCCCCAGCCCGTACAACCCGGACAGCGACTACGACGAATTCGGCGACGGACTCGAGCTCGACGCGACGACCAATCCTTGCGACCCCGACACCGACGGCGACCTCATGCCCGACGGGTGGGAAGCGCGCTTTGGCCTGAATCCCTTGGATCCGTCGGACGCGTCCCTTGACCGGGACGGCGACGGGCTCCCAAGCGTCGCGGAATACTGTTTTCCCTGGGATCCGACGACGCCGGACGGCCGCGCGGTTTGCCGGGAACGCACGCGCGAGACGACCACGCTCAAGTTGGGCGTGTACTGGGACGGGCTTGACCCGTCGCGTCCGGACACCGACAACGACGGCCTTTGCGACGGCGGCCCAACGGAGCAGCACCCCGCGCCTTCGTGCGCAATCCTCGTGCCCGGCGACTTCCGCGGCGAACGCGACCACGGCACGAACCCCAAGGATCCGGACACGGACGGTGACGGATTGCCCGACGGGTACGAGTCGTACCACGGGCTTGCGCCGCTTGATCCAAGCGACGCTCTGCGGGACGACGACGAAGACAGCTACGCGAGCGCGTACCACGGCGTCGACCTGGCCTGGACCAACCTTCGTGAATACTGCTACGGGCGAACGTGGTGGCCGTGGGCATGGCCCGGCGGGGGATGCGACGCCGCCACGCGCGACTACGTGCTCGAACACGGCGTGCATTGGAACGGAACGAACCCGCGCGCTGACGACACCGACGCCGATTGCGCGCTCGACGGGTGGGAAACGCACTGGAACCTCGATCCACGGCACCGCGAGATCGATGTGGACCCGGACCGGGACGGCCTTTCCAACTGCGACGAGTTCCACGCCGACACAAAACCCCGCCTGCCGGACACGGACGGGGACGGCATCTGCGACGGCGGCTTCGGCTGGAACTGCGTGCGCGACAGCGTCCGCAACCGGCCCGGAGAGGCCACCTATGGCACCGATCCCCTACGCCGCGACACCGACCGGGACGGTTGGGACGATGGCCCCGAGGCTGCGTACTGGGACCCGCTTGGGACCGGCGACGTCGGCGACTGCGACCTCGACGGCGACAACAATCTGCTTAGCTGGGACAGCGACGGCGACGGCTTGCGCGACGCCGACGAGCGCCAGGCTATCGAACCAAGCGACCCGTGCAAGCCGGACACCGACGGAGACGGCCTCGACGACGGCTTCGAGCGCCGCGGCTGGCTCATCGTGTGGCAAGGATCGCCTCTCAACGTGACGACTCATCCCGGTCTCGTCGATACGGATGGGGACGGGCACAGCGACTACCAGGAATGGCAGGACGGCTCCCATCCGCGCAAGGCAAACTCCTACGGCCCGCCTCCTCCCCCGCCTTCCGCGCGCCCGCCGCGACTGCCCCCGGGCACCACGCCGACGCACAC
>DATLFM010000079.1 GCA_035541015.1 Candidatus Thermoplasmatota archaeon | reverse complement strand
GCCGCAGGAAGCCGTTTGCGTCCGCCACGCCGTGGCTCCGCGCCGCCTCCGGCAGGCGCGCCGCCGCATCCGCCACGGAGAAGTCGGCGTGCTCGCGCAGGAACTCCTCCACGACCGCCTCGTTCTCCGCTCCCCGCAGCGTGCAGGTCGCGTACACGAGGACGCCTCCCGCGCGCACCTGCGCGGCCCGGCGCGCAAGGATGCCGCGCTGGATCGCCGGGTAGCGCGCGAGGTCGTCCGGCCCGCGGCGCCAGCGGATCTCCGGCGTGCGGCGGATGGCGCCAAGGCCCGAGCAAGGCGCGTCCACGAGCACGGCGTCGAAGGATTCGGGCAACCGCACCTCGCGCGGCGAGACCGCCTTGCGACGGAGGTCCTTGGCGCTTGCGACGGCGTTCCCGGACTCGTCGACGAGGAACGACTCGTAGTTGAAAAGGCCGGCGCGTCCGGCGCGCTTCTTGAGGTCCGAGAGCTTGGCCGCCGACGTGTCAAGCGCGACGAGCTTGCCCTTGTTGGCCATGCGCGCGCCCAGCGCAAGCGTCTTTCCGCCGGCCCCCGCGCACGCGTCGAGGATGCGCTGGCCCGGTTGCGGCTGGCACAAGAGCGCCACGAGCTGGCTTCCCTCGTCCTGCGCCTCGAAGAGGCCCTCCGCGAACGCTCCCGTGCGGAAGGCTCCCCGCTTGGGCTCCACCGCGAGGGCCTCGGGCGAAAGCGCGCGGGGCCGCGCGACGAAGCCCTCCGCGGCCAGCCGCTCCGCAAGCGCGGCGGCTTGCGTCTTGAGAAGGTTGGCGCGAACCACAAGCGGCGGGTCCTCGTTGTTGGCCGAAAGCAGCGCCTCCAACTCCGCCGCATAGGAATTCGCCCACTCCTCCACGAGCCACTGCGGATGCCCGTGCCGCAAGGCCAAGCCTCTCGCGTCGTCGCCAAACGTCGCCGCGGCCGCCGCGCGCGCGACCTCGTCCACGTTCTCGACGTCCCACGCGCGGCGCTTGAGACGCTGCAGCGCGTTCATGGCCGCGCGCGCGGGCTCGAGGTCCGCTCGCCGTTCGCCCGCAAGCGCGGCGATCCGAAGGCCCTGGCGGTGCCACGGCTGCTTGGGCAACCCGGCGGCTTCGAGGTGGGCGTCCAGCCGGTTGCGCCCGCGCAGGACGCCCATGACAAGGTCGTACGCCTGCGAAGCCACCGGCTCGCTCGCGTGCGCGCGCTTGCTTGCGCGAGAGAGCACGTACGCGGCCTCGTGGCCGTCCTCGACGGCGTCGAGCACGTGCATGGCCATGTAGGTTGCCAGGGGGGGCCCGGCGAGCCGGAACGCGGGGGAAGGCGGGGGGACGTCCATCGCATGGGCCCGACTGGATTTGAACCAGCGACCACCCGGTTATGAGCCGGGCGCTCTGACCGGACTAAGCTACGGGCCCCGCGGGGAAACCCGACCCTCCGTTTTTATAATCTCCCAACCGGATGCGCCAACGGACCATGGAGCTGCAGAAGGTCGTCCTGGAAGGCGAGACGTTCATCAAGAACGCCGAGGACGCGCTCGCCCGCGCGATCCTCTCGGAGGACCAGCTCTACGTGTGGGACAACCAGGTCGAAGTGATCGACCTCTACCTTGCCGACACGGAGGACGTCGACGGCCAAAGCCCCGAGGTCAAGCAGGTGCGCACGCACCTTCGCGACCTCAAGAACCAGCTCGAGAAGAAGTCCATCGAGTTCCTCGCCAAGCAGGACGGCCAATCCGTTCCCGAGGACGGCACGCCCGACGAGGTGGCCGCCGAGTTCGAGGCCTTCGCCGACGAGGTGCTCGCGATGGCAAACGACGCCCTCAAGGCCAAGGTGAAAGGCGTCGACGAGCTCGAGAAATGGGAGCAGCCCTTCACCGACCTCTCCGGATTCCTCGCCGACACGGAGCCCTACAAGGGCAACAAGAAGCTCGCGGAGAAGCGCGAGAAGATCCGAAAGGCCCGCGCCGAGCTCAAAGCCAAGATCGACGACATGATGCGGCAATGGCGCGAGTCCGACCTCGCCGGCGGCGAGGCCGAGGAAGACGAGGAATAGAGCCGCTCGGCTACCGCGCTCGTGGAGCGGCTGCGCCGCTCCCCGGCGCCGCCGGCCGCTGCGCGTCCGTCGGGCTCGCGGACTCTCGGGCTCCGGCTCCGCCTCGCCCTTGCGGAACGCCGCGGCGTTCCGCTGGGCGCGGAGGAAGCTCTGCTTCCTCCAGCGCTCCGCCGTCGGCCTCCGCGCCGCCGAGTGGACCGCGCAGCGGTCCGCGAGTGCGCGGCGGAAGCCGCAGCTTCCGCCGGCGCTTCGCCCGGCTCGCGGCGCCGCTGCGAGGGAACGTTTTTAATGGGCTCGCGCTTTCGGGCGGCTGTCGTTCGCCATTTGCCGCCTTAGCTCAGCCTGGTGGAGCGCGAGACTGTTAATCTCAAGGTCATCGGTTCGAATCCGATAGGCGGCGCTCATGACCCTTCCCGTAGCACCCCCGACGCGCCCGACCGGCCCCCGTGGCCACGTGGACGAGCACCACTTCTACAACTCGGAGGGCGCCGTCCTCCGGCTGCAGTGTTTCGTCATCGTCCGCAACAAGGACCGCCGCCTCGCGTGCCTGCGCCTCGAGGGCTACGACGGCTGGATGCTGCCGGGCGAGACCGTCCGCAAGAACGAGTCGCCGGCCGAGTGCGCAAAGCGCATCGTGGACACGTGGTTTGCCACGCCCGTGACGCCGCGCGTTGTCGGCTTCCAGAACTATCCCGATGACGGCGACAAGCGGTGGTACGTCATCATCGTGTTCGAGGCCGACGAGCCGGCCGGGGGGCTCAAGGGCACGCCCGACACGCTCGAGATCGCGTGGGTTCCGGCCGGAAAGCCTCCGGGCGCGTTTGCCATGAGCCACGCGGACGTCTTCTCGCGGCTTCCGCCGTAGCTGGCGTATACGTACGTATACAAACGTATACGTCGGAGCTGGCCACGTCAGGCGGCGTCGAGGATCACGAACCCGACGAACGCCACCACGCCTCCCACGAGAGTGACCGCGCCCTCGAAGGCGTGGAACGAGGAGCCCGTCACGCCCACGCCAAGAAGCGCGGCCGCGCGCACGGCAAGTCCCGCGCCCATGGCCAGAGTCGCCGCGCCAAGCGCGCGGCGGCTCACGCGCGCGTTGCGCGTCGCGCCGCCCTCGTCCGTCTCGAGCTCGAACCGCTCGACGATCGTAGGCGGCGGCGCGGGAAAGCCGTAGGAGCCCGCGCCCGGGTGGCCCTCGCGCGGCGCGGGGTCCTTCTGCGCGCAGCCTTGGCAGAAGGGAAGGTCGGGCCGCAGGATGGCCTCGCAATGGGCGCAACGCGGGCGCGCGTCGGAGGGCAGCAGCCACCACAGGAGAAGCGCCGCGAGGCCCACCGTGCCGGCGCCGAGGATGGCAAGCCAGGCGACGTGCGGAAGCTCCATGGCAAGGATGTGCGCGTGGGAAAGCATCAACGTGTCGTTCGCCCGTTTCAGACGACCGCGAGCTCCCGCACGTGGCGCTCCACGTCGGCCAGCAGCCGCGTGGGCTCGTCGCCGCAGCGCAGCCGGTCGCGCAGGCGGGCCGCGCCGGGGAGGCCTTTCGTGAAGCGCTGGACCTGCGCGAGGATTTGCGACCGCGGGACGCCGTGCTCCCGCGCGAGGTCGAGGTAGGACCGCAGATCGTCGAGGCGCTCGTCGGGCCGCGACGGCGTCGCCGGGTGGCCGTCGAGGTGGGCGGCGATTCGCGCGAAGACGCGCGGGTCGCCAAGCGTGGCGCGCCCGAGGGCGAGGCCGTCGCAGCCGCTTTCGGCAAGCGCGCGGGCGGCCGAGGGACCGTCCACGACGTCGCCGTTGCCGATCACGGGGATGCCGACGGTGTCCTTGAGGCGCGCGATGAGCGCCCAGTCGCTTCGTCCGGAATACCCTTGGCGCGCGGTGCGGGCGTGGAAGATGATGCCGTCGACGCCTGCCGCTTCGAGCGATTGCGCGAACCGGCCGACGTCGATGGGGCGGTCGTTGCCGGCTCGGATCTTGACGAGGAGAGGGCGGTCGGGGGCGGCGGCCTTCACGGCGCGGACCATGGCTAGCGCGACGTCGGGCCGGTCGAGCATGGCCGCGCCGCAGCCGGCGGCCTTGATCTGGTGGGCGGGGCAGCCCATGTTGAAGCCGAGGATCTCGCATCCGTCGGCGGCGCGGCGGGCCGCCGCGGCGACCTCCTCCTCGCGCGTGCCGAAGATCTGGATCGAGACGGGCCGCTCCTCCTCGACGGTGCGCATGCGCGCAAGCGTCTTTGCGCCCCCGCGGTTGGCGCTGTCGGCGGCGACCATCTCCGTGCAGACGAGGCCCGCGCCGTGGCGGCGGCACAGGATGCGGAAGGGCAGGTCCGAGTAGCCGGCCATGGGCGAAAGGACGAGGTTGTTGGGCAAACGCACGGAGCCGATGCGCAGCGGGCGAAGGAGACTCACGGCGCCTCCTTGGGCGGCTCGGCTTGCGCGAGGGCGTCTGCGGGCTCGGGCTTGAGGGACCCGGGCAGCGGGTAGCCGGCCTCCGCGAGGAGCGCGACGGTGAGCGCAAGCGGCAGGCCGCGCACGTTGCTCGGGTCGCCGTGCACGTCGCGCACGTAGGCGCCGGCGAGGCCCTGGATGCCGTAGGCGCCGGCCTTGTCGAGCGGCTCGCCGGTGGCAACGTACTCGGCGATCTGGGCGTCGGAGAGAGGCGTGAAGAGGACGCCGGTCTGCGCGACGTCGGCGCGGTACTCGCCCTCGGGCATGCGCACGACGACGACGGCCGTCAGGACCTTGTGGCGCGAGCCCGCGAGGCGCCGCAGGATGCGACGGGCGTGTTCGGCGTCCGTGGGCTTGCCGATGGGCTCGCCGCCCTGCACGACGATCGTGTCGGCGGCGACGATCCATCCCTCCTCCACGGTCTGCGCGACGGCTTGCGCCTTGCGTCGCGCGATCTCGAAGACGCGCTCCTTGGGGTGGTCGGGCAGGTCCGTCGTCTCGTCCACCTGCGGCGCCGCGACCTCGAAGGAAAGCCCGATCTGCCGGAGGAGCTCGGCGCGCCGCGGCGACGACGAGGCCAGGACGAGGCGGGGCGTCATGCGGGCACCTCGATCGCAAGGCGGCCCACGGCGCGCCCGTCCACGCGGAAGACGGCCTCGTGGGTGCCGGGCGCCGACGGGGCAAAGCGCCAGTGGAAGGCGCCTTCCGCCTCGCGGTCGCCCTGCGGCGCGTGCGTGCGGCCGTCGACCTCGATCGTCACGCGCGAGGCCTCCGGCGGCGCGCTTCCGTTGTAGGGGCGCACGTACCACGTGAGGTCCCGCTCGACGCCGGCGCGAAGGTCGCGCGGCCATTCGAGCGAGTGCCGGAAGTCGCCCTCGCGGTGGTTTTGGGCCACCTTGAGCGGGTAGCGCGAAGCGACCTCGGGCGCAAGGACGCTCTGGGACACGCGCGCGCGGGCGATCGTGCAGGGCACGACGGCCGTGCGGTCCGAGGGGGCGGCGCGCGCGTCGGGCGGAAGCGGCGCAAGGAGGGTCGTCCACTCGATCGCCTCCACGCGCGCGCAGCGGTGGATCACGTCGAGCCCGCGGACCGTCTGGCCCCACAGGGTGTAGTTGCCGTCGAGGTGGCTTGTCGCATAGTCCATGAGGAAGAACTCGGGCCCGCCGGAGTCGGGGTCGGCGGACCGCGCGATGCCGGCCGCGCCGGCGGCGAAGTGGTGCTCGGGGTGCGTCTCGAGGGGCAGGCGGCGCGGGTCGTCCGTGACGCCGCCTGCCTTGTCCACGAGCTGGATCACGTGGCCGGGCACGACGCGGTTGAACTCGCGCCCGTCGTAGTAGCCCTCGGCCACGAGCGTCTTCATGTGCTCGACCGTTCGCGGGGCCGCTGCGGGGTAGAGGACGATCTCGATCACGCCGATGTTCGTCTCGAGCACGATCGTCTCGAACGTGCGCGAGACCTCGTCGGCGCCCAAGCTGTCCCGCGGGGACGAGGAGAGCGGAACAAGGCAGCCGGCCAACGCCACCACGGCCGCCAGGCAAGGAACGATCCAACGCGCGCGCACGGCTCCCCATTCCTCCGGGGCACTTTAGCGTGTCGGCTACAGCCAGTTCGGGCGGCTCGGGTAGTACGCGGGCTTCACGTCGGGATGGGCGGCGACCCACGCGTCGTAGCGGCGCTTCCACCGCCGGTAGCGCGCCCGGGGAACCCGCAGCGGGCGATGGGGAAGGTCGATGAGCGCCTGCTCGACCTCCCACACGAAGCGGGTCGAGAAGCGCCAGTCGGCCCCGGCGAAGTCGCGCAAGTCGAAGACGGCGTATCCCGTGATGCGTCCGGTTGCGTCGATGTAAGGGTCGTGGTAGCTACGGGCGAGCTCGCCCACGCTTCGGTAGACGGGCTTCCGGCCGTGGAGGCCCGGGTCGCGCGAAACGGCGACCGAGCCGTAGCGGAAGGAACCGTTCCGGCGCGCGCGGTGGAGGAGGACGACGTGGTCGAGGCCGTCGGCCGATTCGAGGTCCAAAAGGACGGGCGGGTGGCCGTGCTGCTCGAGCACGGCGGCCGCAAAGAGCGCGCCCTCCAGGCAATGGGCCGTGCCGGCCTCAAGGACGCGGCGGAAGCTCCGCATCGTGTCGCCCCGCGGCTCGGTGTTGTACGGAAGCGCGTCGAGGTAGCGTTGCACGAGCCGGGGGGTCCGCAGGCGGCGAACGAGCGCGCGCTCGGCGGGCGAGAGCCGCGCGCGCGGAGGCGGCGCGGGCGGTCGCGCGAAGAGGCGGGCTACGCGTGGTACTCCAACCGGTGCCATTCGATCAGGCTTTCGAGGCGGTCGAGGAGCACTTCGCTTGCGTCGAGGTTGTAGCGCATCACGTGCTCGACGTTCAAGCCGATGGGAACGCGGAGCTCGCGCGAGTGCGCGTAGCGCAGGATCTCGCGGAAGGCGTGCTCGGCCACGCGCGCGCCGCGGTCGATGGCGCGGCCGCCCGTGCCGAGGATCCACTCGCGCGCGTGGTTGGGGATCGTGACGCCCAGCCACTCGAGGAACTCGACGTCCTTTCGGCCGGTGACGGGCGCAAACGAGAGGAAGACGGGGCGTGGCTCCTCGCGCTCGCGGCGGCACAGGAGGTCGTAGTCGTGGAGGAGCGCCTTTGCGCTCTCGGGCTCGAAGAGCACTTGGCTCGTGAAGAAGTCGAGGCCCGCGCGCTGCTTGGCCAAGAGGCGCTCGGGCTCGTCGAGCTCCCGGCGTCTCCGGTCCGGAAGCGTGATGCCGCCCAGGAGCACCCGCGATCCGTCGTTTGGGAAGGCGCGCGAGGCGACCTCGCGCGCGAGCCGGGCCGCCTCGTTCACGCTGGGGCCCGGGTACCGGATCTTGGAGGACTCGCCTCCGACGAGCACGATGTCCGTGTAGCCGTCGGCGTAGGTCTCCTCGAACCACTTGGCCTCGGTCTCGGGCGGCTCGTGCACGGGCGAGTGGTTGACGACGATGTCCCACGCCTCGCCGCTTGCCTTGCGCAGGTGCCGCCCGAACTCGCGCGGGTCCATCTTCTGGAGGAAGCGGCCGAGGCGGGCGCCGCCGCGCGTCTCGTTGCGGACCTCGGGGATGTTGACGGCGTCGACCCGGTGCTCGTGGAGGAGCGTCCGGATGAAGGCGGCCATGTCGACCACCTCCTCCTCGGGGGCCGACTCGGGGGGCGGGATGATCTCGTAGAGCGTGACGGGCTCCTCCCACTCCCGAACGCGCTTGGAGAGCGCCATTGGCCCGCCGCTACACGCTTTGCGCGCATGAAGGTTTCGGGGGCGTCATGCCTGCGGCGCATTCGCGTGGAGGGGTGTGAGGGGCGGGCGAGGAGGGGCCTGCGGCGGCGCCTCCTTGGCCGCAAGCGGCAGCGCGAACGCGAACACGGCGCCCCGCCCCAACCCCTCGCTGCGGCAGGCGATCGTTCCGCCGTGCCGCTCGACGATGCGACGGCAGATGTACAATCCAAGGCCGGTTCCCGACTCGCCGGAGGACGACTCCAGGCGCGCGAAGGGCTGGAACAGGCGGGATGCGTCCTCGGGCGAAAGCCCGCGGCCGGTGTCGGCGACGGAAAGCTCCGCCTCCGTGCCCCGCCGCGTCGCCGCCACCGTGACCTCGCCGCCGGGCGGCGTGGCGCGCAGGGCGTTTGCAAGCAGGTTGTAGAGGACCTGCGTGAGCCGCGCGGGGTCGGCGTGCACGGGAAGCGGGCCCTCGCAGCGGAACCGAAGCGTCACGCCGGCGGATTGGGCGGAGGCTTCGAAGGATTCGAGGGCCATGGAGGCGACGATGCCAAGATCGGTGGGCTCGCGGCGCAGGGAGAACTCGTCGGATTGCAGGCGCGCCACGTCGAGGAGGTCCTCGGCGAGGCGCTGCAGGCGGGCGACGTTGCGGTCCAGGATCGAGAGCGCCCGCCGTTGTCGTTCGGTCAGGGTGTCCGCGTGCCCGTCCCGAAGGAGGTCGATCTGCAGGCGGATGGGCGTGATGGGGGTTCGAAGCTCGTGTGCGGCTTGGTTCAGGAACCGCACCTTGAGGGCCTCGAGCTCCCGGCGGCGCTCGGCCTCTTGGGCGCGCTTGCGCTCGCTTGCGTCGCGGATCGTGACGACGCGGTCGCGCGTCGCCGGCCCCCCAAGCGGCGCGCAGGTCCATTCGACGGGGAGGCTCGTCCCGTCGGCGCGGCGCAGCGCGCCCTCGGCGCTTCCCCGCTGGATGGCCACGGGCACGGGGGCAAAGTCGGCAAGCGGGCGCGAAAGGAGCTTGTCGGCGGGCATGCCCGTGAGCGCGGCGGCCGCCGGGTTGGCAAAGGTGATGCGCCCCTTGCCGTCGATCCCGAGGATGGCCTCGCCGGCCGATTCCACGATCTGCGCCTGGTTCATGCGCGCGCGCTCGGCCACGCGCCAGATCCACAGGTTGGCCGCTGCATGGCCCATGACGAAGGTCGCGTGGATGCCCGCCCAAAGCCACGGGGCGGCCAGCGCGGCCGGGTGGTTGTAGACGGACGTGGGATCGAGCGTTCCGACGATTCCGTGGTGGACGAACACGTAGCCGATCGCAAGCCCGTACGTGCGCCAATCCTCGTAGAGGAGGATGACGCTTAGCATGACGAAGAAGTGGAAGTGCGCCTCGATGTAGCCGCCCGAGAGGTGCGTGAGCACCGCGGAGGACGAGATGAGGCCGGCGCTTGCGATGGAGCTTCGGACCCATCGCGGAAACGGCCACAGCGCGCCGGCCACGAACAGCAGGATCACGCCGCCCTCGAAGAGCGCGTGGTCCCAGGGCACCTGCATCCACAAGGCAAAGACCGTAAGCCCCGCCGCGTGGGCCGCCAAGATGAGCAGGATGGCGCGGTGACGGAAGCCCCACTGCTCGTCCGAGAGCGTGGCCCCCACCGGCAGGGTGGAACGCGCCCGCATCATAAGTTCGGAGAGCCGGCCCAGACCCCAGGATGGACCCAAACCCAAGAGCACTTGGGGAGAAGCCGCAAACGGGGGTTTGACGCGCTGTTTGTCGGGGACGAACGGACAGACGGCAAGACGCCCATGCTTGCGGCCGGCGAAGGGGCGCTCGCCTAGTGCCCGGCGCCGGGCGCCTTGCGCTTGGGCAGCCTGCCGATCACGACGCCAAATCCGCCGTCCGAGACGTTCTTGTCGCCCGGAATGCCCAGCACGACCGTTTCGAGGAGAAGGCGCGTCACGCGGTACGGGTCCATGTTGGCGGCGGGGCGTCGGTCCTCGAGGTAGCCGCAGCCGTTCTTCACGGTCGCAAGCGGGATGCGGATCGACGCGCCGCGGTCCGAGACGCCCCAGCGGAACTCCGTGATGGGCGCCGTCTCGTGCCGGCCCGTCAAGCGCTCCTCGTTGTGCGCGCCGTACTCGGCGATGTGCTTGGCGTGCGCGGCCTCGAGGGCCATGCAGGCCTGCTCGATCTGCTTCATGCCGCCTTGCGCGCGCATCTCTTTCGTGCTGAAGTTCGTGTGGGCGCCCGCGCCGTTCCAGTCGCCCTTCACGGGCTTGGGGTAGAGCGTCGCCGCGATGCCGAAGTCCTCGCCGAGGCGGTAGAGGAGCCAGCGCGCGATCCACACCTGATCGGAGGTCTCAAGCGGGCCCAGCGGCCCGATCTGGAACTCCCACTGCGCGGGCATGACCTCGGCGTTCGTGCCGCTGATGGCAAGGCCCGCCTCGATGCACGCCTTCGTGTGCGCCTCGACGAGCTTCCGGCCGAACACCTCGTCGGCGCCCACGCCGCAATAGTAGCCGAACTGGGGCGCGGGGAACCCGTTCTCGGGCCAGCCCAGCGGGCGCGCGCCCTGGAAGAGCGTGTACTCCTGCTCGATCCCGAACCACGGCTCGGCGGACTTCGCCTGCTCGGCCACGGCCCGAAGCGCCGCGCGCGTGTTCGAGGGGTGCGGCGTGCCGTCGGCGAGCATGACCTCGCACATCACGAGCACGTTTGGCGATCCGCGGATCGGGTCGCGGAAGAACGCGACGGGCTTCAGCGCGCAGTCGCTCTTGTCGCCGGGCGCCTGCCCCGTCGAGGAGCCGTCGAAGCCCCACTCGGGAAGGTCCTTCAACGACTTCACCGCGTCGATCTCGAGGATCTTCGTCTTGCTGCGAAGCTTCTGCGTCGGCGCGGCCCCGTCCATCCAGATGTATTCGGCTTGCACGACCATGCGATCCCTCCCCGCCCATTTCGGGGAATGAGCCCATGTATGAAGAACCTGCAATAAACCTTTCCGAGTACGATTCCATTGGAGATTTTTCGGTCGAACGACTGACGACACCTTGGCAGAACGGTCGTTCGATCATCGCCCCCCGTGCGCAGACGACCTCGCGCGGCCGCATGACCGGGCGGGCGCCTTCTCGCAGGACCGCAGGTTGCGATGAATGATCATCGCACGCGGCGGCGCGCAACCGGCATACGCTAAGTAGACAACCCGCGCTTGCAAAGCCCGTGGACGAACCGGCCGTGCAGGACCGCTACGCGCCGCAGGCGATCTGCTTTGGCTGCGGGCCCGCCAACGAGAAGGGGCTGCGGATCAAGAGCCGGTGGGAGGGCGACCGCTTCGTGGCGCGCTTCCGGCCGCAGCCGCACCACGCGGCCTTCCCGGGCGTGCTGAACGGCGGCATCGTGGGCGCGCTTCTGGACTGCCACTCGAACTGGTGCGCGCTCACGACGCTCATGCGCGAGCGCAAGCTCGCGGAGGCGCCAAGCACGGTGACGGCCGAGTTCCACGTGAAGCTCGCGCGGCCCACGCCCATGGACGCCGAGGTGCTCGTCGTCGCGCGGCCCGTCTCCGTCGAGGGCGACAAGGTGACCGTGGAAGCGCAGCTGGAGGCGCTTGGCAAGGTCACCGCGCGCTGCACGGGCGTCTTCGTGGCCGTGGGGCCGGGGCATCCGGCCTACCATCGTTGGAGCTAGGCCTCGGCGCGCTCCGGCAGCGCGCGCTCGACGGCCGGCGGGTGGCCGATGTTTCCAAGCTTCACCGCGAGCACGGCCGGCGTGCAGGCGGCGTGGCGCGCGCAGAAGTGCACGTACGCGTCTTGGGGCTTTCCGAACACGTCGGCCCAGCCCACCGCGTAGTTCGACAGCAGGTGCGCGTGCAGGCACGCGTCGCAGTCGAACCGCGCCTGGCAGTCCACGTTCGGGCAGATCGTCGTTGTCGTCGGTTCCTTCGTTCCCACGCGTGTTCCCCTCACAGCAGGCCCGCGGCGCGGGCCGTGGCGATCGTCGTGTTGGCCATGCGAAGCGTCGCGGCGTCGACCATCTCTCCGTCGAGCTTGAGGGCGCCCTTGCCCTCGGCAAGCGCCTTCTCGTAGACGGAGAGGACGTGCACGGCGCGCGCGGTCTGCTCCTTCGTCGGAGCGAACACCTCGTTGGCGATCGGGATCTGGTCCGGGTGGATGGCCCACTTGCCGTCCACGCCAAGGAAACGCGCCCGCTCGCAGCTGCGACGGTAGCCGGCCGCGTCGTCGATCCGCGCGTAGGGTCCGTCGAGGACAGCCAGACCGGCGGCCTTGCCGCTCCACACAAGCCAGGAGAGGATCGCATGCCACGCGTGCGATTCGTAGGGCGCATCGTCCCCGATCATGGGCGTGGGCATGCCCACGGCGGCTGCGAAGTCGCCGGGGCCAAAGATCAGCGCTTCCAGGCGAGGGCTTGCGCGGGCGATCTCCCGGGCGTTGGCCGCGCCCCGGGGCCCTTCGATCTGCGCCTCAAGCCCGATGCGACCCGGTTCGAGGCCGGCGTTCGCCTCGACCTGCGCAAGCAGGAGGTCCACGGCCTCGACCTGCCCGGGCGTCTCCACCTTGGGAATCATGAGGTCGTGGATCCTGTCGCCGGCCGCGGAAACGACCTGGATGACGTCCTCGTACCACCACGACGTGTCGAGGCCGTTGATGCGGTAGCACACGGTGCGCTTGCCAAAGTCGAGCTCGCCAAGCGCGGTGACGAGGAGCTTTCGCGCCTCGGGCTTCTTCGAGGGCGCGACGGCGTCCTCGAGGTCGAGGAACACCTCGTCCGCCTCGCTTAAAGCCGCCTTCTCCATCATGCGGGGGTTGCTCGCCGGCACGGCAAGCTGCGAGCGGCGGAGGCGGAACGGGCGGCCGTTTGCGGCCCGGCCGCCGTTGTGGCTAGGCGCGACGGGCACGCGAGCGCACCCCCCGGGCGGCCGCGCGGGCGGCGCCGTGACCGTTGCGGCGGCTTCCTCCGCCACCGGTTGCCGTGGGACGCAGCTTGCCGCCGTCGGCGCCAAAGCCGGTCGAAAGGGCGTAGCGCGCCTTCACCTCCTCGGGCGGCAGGTAGCGCTTCTCGATTTCCTTGAAGTGCTCGAAGCGGCCCAGCACGTGGTGGCTCTCGGTCGGCGCGCCGCGGCGCATGCGCTCCAGGCGGAACACGGCGCGCTCCTCCGTGCGCCGCATGCCCTCCATGTACTCGAGCACGGCAAGCGCCTCTGCGTGGATGGCGCCAAGCGTGGTGAAGATGTACCGGTACCCGAGCTTGCCCAGCTCGGAGACGGTGAGCGGGTCCTCCTCCTCGTGCCACCGGAAGCTCGACGAGTAGTTGAAGCCGAGCGGGACGTCGGGGTGCGTCTCGCGGAACGCTTCGGACCAGCGAACCGCGTCGTCGCGGGAGGCCGTTGGCATCTCGGGCCAGACCATGTCCATGCCCGCGTCCGCGTAGCGGCGGCCGCGTTCGAGCGACTCCTCGAAGCCGTCCCCGCGGGCGTTGGCGGCGCCGTAGGCGTCCGTGCGGGCGATGAGGAAGAAGTTCGGGTTCACGCGCGCGTCGACGGCCGCGCGGAACTTCCCCACGGCCTCGTCCACGGGGATCACGCGCTTTCCGCCGAGGTGCCCGCAGCGCTTGGGAAGCGTCTGGTCCTCCAGGTGGATGCCGGCCACGCCCACCTGCTCGAACTCGGCGACCGTGCGCTGCACGATCTTCGCGTCGCCGTAGCCGTCGTCGGCGTCCGCGATGACGGGGATGCCGGCGGCGCGCGCGATGTACTTCGCGTTGTCGACCATCTCGGTGAGGGTGGGGAAGCCAAGGTCCGCGACGCCCAGGCGCCCCAGGGCCGTCGAGTAGCCGCTCATGTACACGCACGGCAGCCCGGCCATGCGGGCAAGCATCGCCTGGAAGGGCGAGTGGATGCCCGTCGTGAACACGTACGGTCGGAAGGCAAGGAGCGCGCGGAAGGCCTCCGGCTGGTTGGCCGTGCGGAACGGCGTGTCGGGAACGCGGGGCATGGACGAGGGGGTCTTGGCGCGGGACGGATTCCGTGGCATGGCGGTCGCCTCCCCCGGACTTCGACCTGGCGGCCGGAGGACTCGTAGGGAGGCGACGGTGCGAGGCAAGGGGTTTCTGGGACAAGCCGGAAGCCCGGCCGTCGGTCGGCGGGGCTATTCGGCAAGGCCCGGCTGCGAAAGGGGCTATGCGGAGAATGCCTGAACAAGTGAGAAGATATCCTCCAGGAAACTTACCTATTCGAGTTTCTTCGCCTTTTTTTTGGGAACCCGCGAAATGCTTAATACAAGGCAAGCGCACGACGGCCCAGAAGCGGCCCCTTGCCGGGGGCCGGGCCGGAATCCGACCAGGATCCGGCTTTGCCGTGCCGTCGCTGGGGAACAGGGAGATGTTCTCTGCCGTAGCGAAGGCTCTGCGCTTCCGGAGAGGTCGAACGGGAGAGGGAGATCGTGGAGCCGCGCAAGATCGCCAAACTTCAGGAACTGGGCTTGACCGAGTACGAGGCGAGGGCCTACCTCGCGCTCCTGGAGGTCACCCACGCCGAGACGCAGGGCGCCATCGCCGGGCGCGTGGCGGAAGTGTCGCGCGTCCCGCGGACGAAGATCTACGACACCCTCCAGTCGCTTGCGCGAAAGGGCCTTCTTGACATGGTGCCCGAGCGCCCCATGCGGTACGTGCCGCGCCCGCTCTCCGAATTCCTGTCCGCCCGCGAGGACGAGATGCGAAAGCGCCTGACGACCCTCGAGGAGGAACGCGAGGCGCTGGCCGCGGAGTTCCTCCCCAACGGGGGCCTTGCGGTGGAGGGCGACGGCCAGTTCACGCTCCTTCGCAGCCGCGCGGCGGTCGAGGAGCGCGTCGCCGCCATGATGGGCCGGGCCCGCATCGACGTCCTCCTGGCCGCGACGGAAGGCCAGGTCCGGCGCCTTGCCGCCTCGCCCGAGGCCGCAAACGAGGCCGCCCGCAACGGGGTGGCCGTCCGGATTCTTGCGCCCCTCACGGAGCGAAACCGCGCCGCCGCGCGCGCGCTCTCCGAGATCGCCGAGTTGCGGCCGATGCGCTGGGAGGAGAACCCCGGCGTGGCGGCGCTCATCGTCGACGGTGAGGAGGCCATGCTGCTGCACGTCCTGCCCGACGACGATCACCTCTACGTGGGCTCCGACGTGGGACTGTGGACAAACGACAAGGCCATGGTCGCGGGCATCCGCGCGATGCTCGAGCTGCCGTGGCGGCTTGCGCACGGGCTCGCGGCGCAGCGCGTCGCGTCGGCCACGGCGTGACGCGGCCACGCGTTTGCGAGGCGGTCTCTCTCCGTTCGCGCGCGACTTTTTCCGCGCGCGAGGTTGCAACTCTCGTCGGTTCCTTGCGTAGCCGCGGCGCGCGTGCGCGACGCGGCGCGCGTTTTTTCCGTAACTCCCTGCTGTGACAGGCGACATGCTAAAGTGTAGCATGCCAACGTGTGGCCAGGCGGCCGGTCCCACCTTGCCGGGCGGGAGCGGCGGCCGGAAACCCGCGCGTGCGCGCGGGGAAGGTGTTGCCACCATGGGTCAGAGAAACGTCGGGTCGCTGCCAGCGCTGGGGCTCCTCTTCGAGGACACCCCGCGGACAAGCGTGCAGTTTGGGCTTGCCGTCGCGAACGCCTACGCTCTCTTGGAGATCGGCTAACGGGAGGACCACGGTCCGATGCGCCTGGCGGCCTTCGCCCTGGCCGCGCTCGTACTATCGAGCGCGCTCCCCTTCGCCAGAGGCGAGACCGTCGCGGTCACCGGCCACTCGGTGTACGCGGACATGGACGGATTCGATCCGTGCCTGGCCGCGATCGTGGGGCTGGTCCGAGCGCGCGTCATGTGGTTTAACGACATGGTCCTCTTCTCGCGCCCCGCCGCCGACGGCTCCGCGTACGTGTACGCCGTCGAGCAAGGAGCTCCCGATCCCCGCGAACGCCTGCTCTACGAAAACGACCGCTACGAGTTCACCGACCCCAACGGCGTCTCGTGGAAGGTCGTCGAGTACCAGTACGTCTACAACACGAACGGCACGACGCAGCACAACGTGCCCGTCCCGCCGCCCGCCCAGTCGCCCGCGGCCAACCACACGCAGAACGTGAACGCCTGGTTCACGTGGGTCGTCTCCGTGGGTCCCACCACGCAGGACGCCTTCCCCGGCCTCTCCAACCACGAGGAGTACAACTTCGTCCTCCTCGTGGACACGTGCAAGTTCAAGGGCGCCTTCGTCCAGGACGTCTCCCACACGCGCGACGGCTCGGGCGGTTGGGACAGCGACCTCCCCGACGACGAGACGACGGGCGGCCACAAGGAATCCGACGAGGACCACACGCACCAGGCCTTCGGCGTCGATCTTTACGTGGGCCGCGCGCCCAACGCGGCCCCCCCTCCCCCCAAGCCCTCGCTCGACCAGGAGGTGCGCGCCTAATGCCGATCAACGGACAGCGCGTCGAGAAGCTGCGCGAGTACGGCCTCACCGAGTACGAGGCCCGCGCGTACCTCGCGCTTCTGGACCTCGGAAGCGCCACGGCGCACGACGCCGCGCGCGTCTCGCGCGTGCCGCGCACGAAGATCTACGCCGTGCTCGACGACCTGCACGGAAAGCAGCTCGCCGAGATCATCCCCGAGCGCCCCAAGCGCTACCAGCCCGTTCCCTTCCACGAGTACCTGGAGGCTGTGGAGCGCGCGCAACGCGCCAGGCTCGCCCGCATCGAGTCCGACAAGGGATTCTTCGGGGGCCAGGGAGCCAAGCCCCGCGCGGTCGCGGTCGACCGCGCGGGCACCTTCCACGTGCTGAAGGGCCGCCGCAACGTGGCCCAGAAGCAGAACGAGATGCTCGGTCGCGCGCACCGGGAGATTCTCGCCACAGGATCCCAGTGGGCGGGCATCCGGCTCGCCCACTCCCTCCCCGCTCTCCGCGAGAAGGCCGCCGCCGGCGTGGCCGTCCGCGTGCTCTGCCCCGTCGAGCCGCGGAACCTCGATCCGCTCTCGGCCGTGGCCGAGGTGGGCGTCGTGCGCCACCCGCCCGAGTCGGCGCGGCTGCCGCAGGCGGGCCCCGCGTCGATCCTCCTCATCGACGACCGCGAGGCCATCGTCTGCCACCACGTGCCCGACGACGAGCACATCTTCCAGGGCGAGGACGTGGCCATGTGGACCGACGACTCGGCCATCGTGGCTGAGCTGCGCGGGCTTTTGGAGGAGCGCTGGGACCGCTCGGAAGAATTCTCCGTGCGCGTCGAAGCGCTCTCCGGAACGCTTCTTGCGCCCGCCGACGCCGAGGCGCCGGCCGCTCGCAGGGAGGCGCGCCAATGACGCCCGACCGCAGGATTTCAGCCGTTTTCACGGGATTTCCCCCCTCGGGTGACACGGAACGATTCATCCCGGGCCCCGGCGGTCGTCCCGCCGTGGAGGCGAAAGCTTTCGGACAGCCGCGACTTCGCGGCGTCCCTTTGAGCACCGTCGGCGGCACCGTCGGCGGATCCACAACGAAGGAGGTTTGAGGCAACATGCACAACCGCAAGTGGGTGGTCGCCTTGGTGCTGCTGTTCGCAGTGCCGGGCGCGGCCTCTGCATTGAAGACCGAGAACGTGACCGTCGTCGAGGGGCATACCGTCTATGCCGCCATCGAGAAGGAGGACCGCATCGAGTTTGCGGCCATCGCGGGCATCGCCCGGGAAACCCTGGTGATCCGCGGTGTGTTCTGGTTCAACGACCAGGAGCTCTTCCCGACGCAGACGATCATCGTCAACAACGTCGGATTCGTCATCGCCGTCGAGGCCGGTGACGACAACCCCGAGGCGTCCTTTGGAGTCGCCGAGTACGTGGAGAGCTACTCCTTCGTCGACCCCAACAACCAGGCCTGGATCGTGGACTTCTACACGTACGAGAAGTGCGTCACGACCGGCCCGCCCCTGCCCCCGCTGCAGACCACGACGTGCGAGGACGAGCC
The DNA here is from genome assembly GCA_035541015.1 of Candidatus Thermoplasmatota archaeon. NCBI lineage: Archaea > Methanobacteriati > Thermoplasmatota > Thermoplasmatota archaeon. The sequence goes on along the minus strand of DATLFM010000079.1, from coordinate 798 downwards.
CATGTTCGTCGTCGCCACGGGCGCCACCACGGTGGACGCCGCGCCGTGCAACCCGGCGAGCCCCGGCGGTGCGGGCTGCCCCACGAACAAGGAGTACAACTTCGTGAACCTCGTCCGGCTCGACGCGCTGGACGCGCTCTGCAGCGACTGCAAGGCGCACCCGTCGGCCACCGACGACACGCTTGCCGGTGACAGCCACGACACGCAGGGCGCCCCCGCCGCCGCGCACACGCACGACACGGCCCAGGTCGACCTGTACTTCCTGGCGACCCGCCCCGCCGAGCCCGGAGCCCGCACGTTCCGGTTCGTGGACGCGGTCGGCAGCGCCGCGCCGTACGACGCGCACCCGTAGAGGTTGGGTAGGCTTCGTCGAACGCCGGGGCGCCCTTCGCGGGCGCCCCGTTCTTTCCATCTCATCACCTGCATGATCGACGTCGGATCGCCCCACGCGCTGGAGCCGTTGCGGCAGTCCTGGCTTCGCCGCCGAAAGAGGCTGGCGGTGCTCGCGGGCCTGCTCATCGTCGGCGCGTGGTTCGGGCTTCTGACGACGACCGTGCAGCAGGAGACCGGAGTCTCGATCTTCGGACAGGACGGAAGCCGCGTCAACCTGCAGACGCCCGGAGGGCAGAGGCAAGCGGCGGAGAACGTGCCCGTCACGGTCGCCGTCTCGCCCGGCCGCGTCGTGCGATCGCCCGAGCCGCTCGAGGAGTCCTCGATCCCGCGGCCCGAGCGCCCGCCGCCGCAGTTCCTGCCGCCCGAGCTGTTCCGCATCAACTGGCTCTTCGTCCTGCTGAACAT
>DATLFM010000078.1 GCA_035541015.1 Candidatus Thermoplasmatota archaeon | reverse complement strand
GGCCTACGGCGTGAACCTCGCCCGCTCGCGCATCCGCCGCAGCGTCGACGGCGCCGTGTATGGGGCGGCCTGCGGCCTTGGCTTTGGCGCCACCGAGAATCTCGCGTACCAGCTGCAGGCGCTCGTCGAAGGCGGAACGTTCGGTTGGCTGCTCACCGTGCTCGCTCGCAGCCTCTCCTCGATCCTCGTCCACCCGGCCGCCACCGGCGTCACGGGCTATGGCATGGCCCGCGCGCGCCTGGGCGGCCGCGGCGCGTGGGCCGTGCTGCCGTACTACGCCTTCGCCGTCGTCCTCCACGCGCTCTTCAACTACATCGCAGCGTTCCTTGCGCCCTTTGCCGTGGGCGAGGTCGTCCTGAGCCTCAACTTCCTCTTCGCGGTGCTGCTTGCCGTCGGCGCGTTCCGCGTGCTGCGCGGGGCGATCGCGCGCGCGTGAGGCGTCAAGGTTTATGCGCCCGGCCCCGTTTGCGGCAGCGTCGCGGACGTAGTATAGCGGTAGAACGCAAGCTTCCCAAGCTTGCTGCCCGGGTTCGAATCCCGGCGTCCGCATATGGGCCGTCGGGTCGACCTCGGAGGCGCGCTCTCGGACGCCGTCGCGCGCGGCGTCGAGCAGGCGCTCCTTCGCGAGGTCCGTTCCGCGCCCGTCCCGCGCCACATCGGGATCATCATGGACGGCAACCGGCGCTTTGCCCAGCAGATGGGGCTTTCGCCGACGGAAGGCCACGCGCTCGGGCGGGACACGCTGGAGGCGGTGCTCGACTGGTGCCTTGAGGTGGGCGTCCGCGTCCTCACCGTGTACGCCTTCTCGAACGAGAACTTCCGGCGCCAGCGGTGGGAGGTGACGGCGCTCATGCACCTCTTCGACGAGAACTTCCGCCGCATGGCCGACGACGAGCGCGTCCACCGCCACAAGATCCGCGTGCGGGCCATCGGACAGGTCGACGACCTTCCCCGGCGCGTGCAGGACGCCATCCGGTACGCGGAGGAGCGTACGCGCGACTACGACCAGTATTTCTTCAACGTGTGCGTGGCCTACGGCGGACGCCAGGAGATCCTCCACGCCATCCGCCAGATCGCCGAGGAGGCGCGGACCGGAACCCTCGCCCCGCAAGACATCGACGAGAAGACCGTCTCGTCCCGCCTGTACACGGCCGACCTCCCCGACCCGGACCTCATCCTGCGCACGAGCGGGGAGGAGAGGATCAGCAACTTCCTCCTGTGGCAGCTTGCCTACTCGGAGCTCGTCTTCATGGACGTGCTGTGGCCGGGCTTCCGAAAGGTCGATTTCCTGAGGGCCATCCGGACGTACCAGGTGCGAAACCGGCGGTTTGGAGAATAGCGGTCAAGCGCGGAGATCGCGCCGAGCGGCCCCTACTTCTTGCGGATCTCGTCGAAGCTGCGGTCGAGCGTCACTTGGTCGCGGCGCACGCCGTAGATGTAGCTTGCCGGGATGATGAGCGTCTGCTCGCTCGTGCCCGTTCGGCTGCGGGCGTCCTCGGTCAAGGCGACGACGAGCCCCCGCAGCTCGCGCGTCTTGGGGTCCCGGGCGTCCTCCTTGACGGTGCCCACTTGAAAATTGTTCCAATCGATGACGACGCGTCCGGCGGTGGATGTGATGGTCTGTTCCATGTGGGCACCCTCTTCAAAAGGTCCGGCTGGGCCGCTGGACCTAGACAAGGGGCATGGAACGTGAGGGACTATATACTTTCGGGATCCGGCTATGAACCTGGTTTTCGCCAGCGGAAATTTTTCCCTGGTTTAAATGAAATCCCGGCTTACTTTCCGTAATCTTCCGGCTCGCTCGGACGGACGGCCGGCCGCATGCCCGCCTAGCGCTTGAGAAGCCGCTGCTCCTTGGTGTTGAGCGACTTCTGCAGCTCGTCCACCCGGTTCGCACGCTCCCAGGGCAGGTCGAGGTCGGTCCGGCCGAAGTGCCCGTACGCGGCCGTCTGCCGGTAGATCGGGCGACGCAGCTGGAGCTCCCGGATGACGGACGCGGGGCTGAAGTCGAACGTCTGCTTGACGATTTCCTCGATGCGCTCGTCCCCTACGGTGCCCGTGCCAAAGGTGTTCACGTACACGCTCACGGGCTGGGCGTAGCCGATGCAGTAGGCGAGCTGGATCTGGCAGCGGCGCGCAAGACCGGCTGCCACGACGTTCTTTGCGGCCCACCGGGCCGCGTAGCTTGCCGACCGGTCCACCTTCGTGGGGTCCTTGCCGGAGAAGGCGCCGCCGCCGTGGGGGGCGCTTCCGCCGTACGTGTCCACGATGATCTTGCGGCCGGTGAGGCCGGAGTCCCCGTACGGCCCGCCGCGGACGAATCGGCCAGTCTGGTTGATGTAGTGCTTCGTGCGGTCCGACAGGAAGTTCGAGGGAAGGTTCGCCGACTCGACGTACTCGCCGATGACGGGTTGGACGACGTGCTCGCGGACCTTGGCGCGGAGCGTCTGGACGTCGATCTCGGGGTCGTGCTGCGCCGCGATCACGATGCCGTCCACGTGCACGGGTTTCTCGTCCTCGAACTCGAGCGTGACCTGGCTTTTGCCGTCGGGCCGAAGCCAGGGCAGAATACCGCTCTTCCGCACCTGGGCCAGGCGCCGAGACAGGCGGTGGGCAAGCGTGATCGTAAGCGGCATGAGCTCGGGCGTCTCGTCCGTCGCGTAGCCGAACATGAGCCCCTGGTCGCCCGCGCCAAGCTCGGTCGCGCCCGCGGTTCCGACGCCCTGGGCGATGTCCGGCGACTGCTCGTTGACGGCCGTCACGACCGCGCACGAGTCGGCCTCAAGACCGTACGAGGACCGCGTGTACCCGACGTCGTGGATGACGGCGCGCGCCACCTTCTGGTAGTCCACGACAGCCCGCGTGGTGATCTCGCCGGCGATCACGACAAGCCCCGTGGCCGTGAGCGTCTCGCACGCGACGCGGCCCTCCGGGTCCTGCGCGAGGATGGCGTCGAGAACCCCGTCGGAGATCTGGTCGGCGAGCTTGTCCGGGTGGCCTTCCGTGACCGATTCGCTCGTGAAGAGGTAGCGCCGAGGCATGCGACATCACCGCCGGGCGGGCCGGGGGTGGCGGTGAAGCGGGACGGCTGTATTAATAGGTTGTCGAAGCAACGATTCTTGGCGGTAATTTCCGCGCGATTCAAGGCCCTTGGCCTAGCGGCGGAGGCGCGCGACGGACGACACGCGCGTGCCCGAACTGGCGCGACCAGCCGACTTGTTCACGAGCCGGAGGAGATTCTCGGTCGCGCGGGAGGAGGCCACGCCGAGCGAGAGTCCGCAGGATGCGCAGACGCCCGGCGCGCCGGCGCTCGGATCGAAATGATTCACGTCGCCGCAGTCCCGACAAACGAGCGAAAGTTGACCCCGCATACGATGCCCACCCTCTTCCCTTCAAGAGAAACTTCTTGATATATAAGAACTCGGCATCCTAGGTCCATGACCGGTGCGGCCGGCGGGACCCGTGGAAAACGAGTTCGACGCCAGCGCCGCCGCTACGTCGCTTTCGAGGTGGTTCCGCCGGACGTTTCGCGGTCGGCCCTTCTCGGCGCCATTCGTGGCGTCTGGTCGTCGCACGTGAGCGGTGTTCCCGCCGGTCCGCCGCCCGTCCTGATCGATCTCGCCGAAGGCTACGGCGTCATCCGAGCCGAGCCCCGCGACGCTTTTGCGGCCCGCGAGCGCCTCGCCGGCGTGCGGTGGGCCGGCTCGAAGGATCGTCCCGTGCGCATCGCCTCCCTCTCCACGAGCGGCACGCTGCGCGGCGCACGTCACGCCATCGCACGCAAGCGGCGGAAAGGGGCGCCCCGGTCGCCGCCGTGACCGGCTCTCCCAGTACAAAACCTATTTATAACGTCCTTATGTTCCTCCCCGCTGCCGGAACCAAAGAGCGCCGGGCGAATGCCGCCCGCCTGCGGAAGGCCCCAAACCCCCGCCGCTTCTTCGATCCCGCGCAGACGCGCGAACCCCCGAAAGAGGTCTTGAATCATGCAGCCAGCGCAAATGTACGACCGGGCGATCACCGTGTTCTCGCCCGACGGCCGCCTGTTCCAAGTCGAATACGCCCGCGAAGCCGTCAAGCGCGGAACCACGACGGTCGGCTTGAAGTTCAAGGACGGCGTCGTTCTCATCGTCGACAAGCGCATCACAAGCCAGCTCATCGAGCCCCAGTCCATCGAGAAGATCTTCAAGCTCGACACCCACATCGGCTGCGCCACCTCCGGCCTTGTCGCCGACGCCCGCGTGCTCGTGGACCGCGCCCGCGTGGAAGCGCAGCTCAACCGCGTGACGTACGAGGAATCCATCGAGGTCGAGAGCCTCGTCAAGAAGGTCTGCGACTTCAAGCAGACCTACACCCAGTACGGCGGCGTGCGGCCGTTCGGCACGGCGCTTCTCATCGCGGGCATCGACACCACGGGCGAGCACCTCTACGAGACCGACCCCTCGGGCGCGCTTATGGCCTACAAGGCAAGCTCCATCGGAGCCGGGCGCAACGCCGTGATGGAGGTCTTCGAGGAGCAGTTCCGTGAGGGCCTCGAGAAGGACGCCGCCATCCAACTCGGCCTGAAGGCTCTCCTCAAGGCCACCGAGGGCAAGCTCAACGCCTCCGCCTTGGAGATCGGCGTGGTCACGCGGCAGGAGAACTTCCGCAAGCTTGAGCCCGACGAGGTCAAACGGTACGCCGACGCCGCCTCCGGCGGACGATAGGGGGCATCGCGCGTGGTGTCCCTCGACAAGGCCGTCGTTGCGCGGTACGAACTCCACGGACACCGGTTCGAGATCCTCGTCGACCCCGATGCCGCGCTTCGCGTGCGCGAGGCCAAGGAAAAAGCGCAGGTCGACGTCAACAAGGACCTTGCCATCGACACCATCTTCAAGGACGCACGCAAGGGGGACGCGGCCGGCGAGACGACCGTCAAGGAGACGTTTGGCACCACGGACGTGGCCGAAGTCGCAAAGCGAATCCTGCTCAAGGGCGAGTTCCACCTGACGACGGACCAGCGCCGCGTGCTCCAGGACAAGAAGCACAAGCAGATCGTCGCCCTCCTTGCCCGCAACGCGATGAACCCCCAGACGAAGGCGCCGCACCCGCCCACGCGCATCGAGACGGCGATGGCCGAGGCCAAGGTGCACGTCGATCCCTTCAAGAGCGCCGAGGAGCAGCTCCAAACGGTCCTTGCGGCCCTCCGGCCGCTTCTTCCCATCCGCATCGACAACGTGTCGATCGCGGTCCACCTCCCCGCCACGGAGGTCGGCAAGGCCTACGGCTTCGTCAAGGGCTTTGGGCTTCTCAAGAGCGAGGAATGGCAGAAGGACGGAAGCTGGATGGGCGTCGTCGAGATGCCCGCCGGAATGCAGACCGAGTTCTTCGACGAACTCAACCGGAAGACCCACGGCAACGTGGAGACCCGACTCATCAAATGAAGAAACGACCGCGACGCGCGGCGCCCCGGCGCCGCTGACCGGCGCGCAAGGAACGTGAAACCATGGACGAACAAGAAAGCCGGACCCTCGTGGTGCCCGGCGACGTATTGGACGACTCGGGCCGCTTCAAGCCGGGCCCCAACACCTACAAGGAAGCCGGCCGCGTGTACGCCGCCCGCCTGGGCCTTCGGCTCGTGCGCGGCGACACGATCGGCGTGATCTCGCTCTCGGGACGCTACGACCCGCAGCGCAACGACATGGTCGTCGCGACCGTCGTCGAAGCGGGCCCGAGCAACTGGTACCTCAACGTCGGCGCGCCCACGGACGTGGGCATGCACGTGAACGACGTGCCTTGGCGCGTCGAGTTCGGCGAGACCACGAAGTACCTCGCTCCCGGCGACACCGTTCTCGTGAAGATTCTCAACGTGGACCCCCTCAAGAAGGCGGTCGCGACCATGAAGGACCGCCAGTGCCGCAAGCTCCAGGGCGGCACGACCGTTGAGATCGCGCCCACGAAGGTCCCGCGCGTGATCGGCAAGAACGGCTCCATGATCTCCCAGATCAAGACGGCCACGGCCACGCGCACGTTCGTGGGGCAAAACGGCGTCATCTGGATCGACGGCGAGGCGCCCGACGTGGCCATGGCCATCGCGGCGCTGCGCATGATCGAGGAGAACGCGCACACCTCCGGGCTTACGGACCGCGTTCGCGCCTTCCTGGCCGACTACAAACCCGCGGGAACGCCGGTGACCGAGGAGGAGTTCCCCCCCGAGGACCGCTTCGAGCGGCGCGGGCCGCCCCGCGACCGGGATCGGCCGCGCGGCGACTTCGGACGCCGAGAAGGGAGTCGCGACCGGCGCGGCGAAGGCGGCCGGCGCGGCGATTTCGGCCGTCGACGGGACGACGAGCCGCGCCGGCGGCGCGAATGGGGCCCGGAAGCCGGCGAGGTCCGTCGGGAACCGCGACCCCCGCGCGAGCGCGACGAGGCGCCAAGCATGCGCGAGGACGACGCCGACAGCGGGGCGGAACCGCCCGCTCGCGGCGAGGGAGCGCCCCGCCGCCGGCGCCGGGGACGGCGCGGCGGACGCGGACGCGGGCGCGGCAGCGGAAGCGACGAGGAGTGACGATCATGGGAATGAAACCACCCGAAGGCATGAAACTGTGGAACAACGGAAAGCGCATCGACGGCCGCTCCGCCGACGAGCTTCGCCCGATCAAGATCCACGCCGGCGTGCTCAAGCGCGCGGACGGGTCCTGCTACCTCGAATGGGGCGGCAACAAGGTGCTCGCCGGCGTCTACGGCCCGCGCGAGGTGCACCCGCGCCACGACATGAACCCGACCCAGGCGATCGTGCGCTGCCGGTACAACATGGCCGCGTTCTCCGTGGGCGATCGCAAGCGGCCGGGGCCGGACCGGCGAAGCCAGGAGATCAGCAAGGTCACGAGCGAAGCCCTGAGGCCGGTCATCCTCACGCACCTGTTCCCGCGAACGGCGATCGACGTCTTCGTCGAGATCATCGAGGCGGAGGCGGGCAGCCGCTGCGCCGGCCTTACGGCGGCAAGCGTGGCCCTCGCCGACGCTGGCATCCCCATGAAGGGCATGGTCGCGGCCTGCGCCGCCGGCAAGATCGACGGGCACGTGGTGCTCGACCTTGCGCGCGAGGAGGACAACTACGGCGAGACCGACCTTCCGATCGCGACCATCCCGCGCACGGGCGAGATCGTCCTGCTGCAGATGGACGGCGATTTCACGGACGAGGAGCTCTCGCAGGCCATCGACATGGCCATTCAGGCCTGCGCGCGCATCCACGAGATCCAGAAGCAGGCGCTGCGCGACCGGTACAAGGACGCGGCCGTGACGGACCGGCCCCCGGCGCCTCCCGACATGGAGCCGCCGACGGCCTCCGACGAGGGCGCCGACGTGCTCGAGAAGCCCGCGGGCGGCTCCGAGGAGGGATGGTAGATGGCGCAAAGCGTCGTCGCCGACATCCGGCGTGACTATGTCGAAAGCCTCGTTCGGGACGGCAAGCGCACGGACGGCCGTGCGTTCGACCAGTTCCGTGAGGTTCGCATCCAGCCGCGCGTCGTGGGCCAGGCCGAGGGCTCGGCGCGCGTGCAGATCGGGGAGACCGAGGTCTTCGCGGGCGTCAAGATCCAGCCCGGAACGCCGTACCCCGATCAGCCGGCCACGGGCGTCATGACGACGTCGGCCGAGCTCATTCCCATGGCCTCGCCCGATTTCGAGGCCGGTCCCCCCCGCCCCGAGTCGATCGAGCTTGCGCGCGTGGTCGACCGCGGCATCCGCGAGACGGACACGATCGCGCTTGAGAAGATGTGCATCACGCCCGGCGAGGAGGTGTGGATGGTGTACATCGACCTCCACATCGTCGACTACGACGGGAACCTTTTCGACGCGGCAAGCCTGGCGGCCATGGGCGCGCTCCTGTCGGCCAAGGTGCCGGCGGCCAAGTACAAGAAGGGAGACGGAGTCGACTTTCCGTTGCCCATCCAGCACACCCCCATCTCGGTCACGCACGCCAAGATCGGGAACGGGCTTGTCGTGGACCCGAACCTGCTGGAAGACCAGGTCGCCGCGCCGCGCCTTACCGTGGCCGTCGACGAGAACGGCCTCATCCGGGCCATGCAGAAAGGGCTCGCCGGAACGCTCACGAAGGACGAGGTCCTCCAATGCGTGCGGACGGCCAGGATCAAGGGCGAGGAGATTCGCGCCAAGCTCTTGGAGGCGGTTCGCTAGCGTCCGCCGCGCCAACGCCGCTTCGCTGCCCGACCCGAACGAACGTTTAAATAGGGTCACTGGTTTGCGAACCGTCGTCGCGGAGGGTCCTCTCCATGTCCAAGCGAACGAAGAAGGTCAAGTCCGTGGGCCGGTTCGGCCCGCGCTACGGCGTCTCGATCCGTCGCCAGATCCGCGAGGTCGAGAGCCGCATGAAGGCGACCCACACGTGCCCCACCTGCGGAGCGCCCAAGGTTCGCCGCGTCTCGGCCGGCATCTGGGGATGCCGCAAGTGCGGCCACACCTTCGCCGGCGGCGCCTACGTCCCGGAGACTCCCGCGTACAAGGCGAGCCAACGCGCCATCAAGGAAGCCCTCGAGGGCCGCAAGAAGAAGCGCGAGGAGATCCTCGGCGCCGTCGCGCCGGGCGCGCCGACCGCGCCTTCGCCCCGTCGCCGCGGCCGCGGCGCCAAGGCGTCCGAGACGCCCTCCGAGGAGTGATCCCGATGTACCGCTGCGGCAAGTGCAAGCGCTCGATCGAATTCGACGCCAACAACATCGGCATGCGCTGTCCGTACTGCGGCTCCAAGGTGTTCTACAAGGAGCGCCCCACCGTACCCAAGAAGATCAAGGCGCGATAGGTTGCCCGAGCACACGCTTGTCGTCACGCTCGATTTTGCGTCGGAGGCGCACGCGCGCGCGGTCCAGGCGAGCCTTGCGCCCGAGGTCACCGAGCCGATCCAGCGGTCCTGGACGGCCGTGACGCTGCAGGGCCGCCGCGTTTCCATCGACATCCGGGCCGAAGACATCTCCTCGCTGCGCGCCTCGCTCAACAGCAACCTTCGCCTGGCGGACGAGGCCGCCCGCATCGCGCAGCGGGCGCGGCCGGCCTAGTCGGTCGGCGGGACGCCGGCCGGCGGCGCAGGCGCCGGCGGCTGCACGGATCGGCAGCGGGGACATTCCCATGCAAGGCCCGGCGGCACGGACACGGCAAGGCCGCACTGCGTGCACGCGCGGCCGACCCAGCCGGGCCGCCGCGGCGGCCACGGGAGCGCGGGCTCGCCGGGCCTCGTGAGGACCGGCGCGAGCCGTTCGAGGGCGTGGATGCGCCGGGCCACGTGCCAAAGCAGGACGGCCGGCGCGAACAGGACGACGACGGTCAAGGACGCGTCTCCAGTGAATTCAGTCCACAACGCGGCGCCGTTGAACGCCGCGTGGAGCGCGACTGCGGTGAGGAAATACGGAGCAAGCGGAAGCCCCGACAGGCGCTTGCGGACGAGGCCGAAGCCGCTTGTCGCCGTCGCCGCCGCGTGGACGAAGGTGCTCGTGAACGCGCGCAGGACAAGGACCGCCACGGCGCCCTCGCCGCCTGCGGCTGCGTACACGGCGAGGACGTAGACGACGTTCTCGGCGGCGGCAAAACCCAGGCCCGAGACCGCGCCCATCACGTAGCCGTCGGGAAGCGCCGTGAAGCGGCGGCGCAGGAGGTGCACGCCGGCAAGCTTGGCGGCTTCCTCGACGAGGGGCGCCACGACGACGGCAAGAAGGACCAGGCTGCCCACGCCGCCGGCGGAAAACGGCCACTCGAGCACCACCGAGACGGACGTGGCCACCAGGGCGCCCCAGAGGAACATGAGGCCGACGTCGCGCAGGCGCTCCCGACGAACGAGGTTTCGGTGCCACAGCCACGCGGCCACGAGAATCGGCGAGGCGACGGCGCCGACGGCGTACAGCAGGACCTCGTCCGGAAGTCCGGCGACGGCCATGCGGCTCCTAGCGGGCGTGCCGCCACTTGTTGCTGCACCGCGTGCACGTGTAGAAGGCCGTCGTTGGCTCGTCGGACTTGCGCGTCTGCCGCAGGTAGTAGTAGGCGCCGAGGTTGCCGCACTTTCCGCACGACACCTGGTCGTCGATGGGGTGGATCTGCATCGCGTATTTGCCGGGGTCTTCGATGAACAGCGACTTGTCGTCGCGCGGCTTCTCCGTGTCGCGGATCACCTGCGATTCGGCCGCTTTCGTCGCTCCGCACTTGCGGCACGTGAGCTTGCCTGCAACCGGGAACATCATGCTCTTGCAGTTGGGGCAGAACACGTCAAGGCGCGACGGCGTCGAACCGGATAAGCGTTCCCATCGCAAGGTCGAGCGCCGTTTGGTAGGCGCCCGCCAAGCGCGCGGCGTCGTTGCCGCAGCGCAGGAGAAGCTGTTCGTACGTGTCGAGCGGCCCGTGGAACTGCATCGTCCAGGGCGTGGCGACCGTCGTCGTCCGACCGGTGACCGGGTTCTGGACGCGGGCGAGCTCGTGGCTCGTGCTGCTGAAGAAGAAAAGGTAGGGCACGCCCGCGTGGGCGAAGCTCGCGTGGTCGCTCGTGCCGCGCGCCACGATGCCGCTTGGCGGATTGCTCACGATCTCACCCTCGCGGATCACGACGGCCCCCGCCGGGTAGCCCTTCTCCGCCGCCGTTTCCCGCACGGCGTCGACAAGCGCGGTCTGGTCGCGCCAGCCCGGCAGCCCATGGTAGACGGAGAGAGGCAACGGGCCAAGCCCGGGGTCCTCGCACGGGTAGTTGAAGCCCGGCGCGTCGAACTGGAACATGGCGGCGACGGAGTACGTCGAGTCCACGTGGTCCAGGACGAAGTTCTCGCTGCCCACGAGGCCTTCCTCCTCGTCGTCCCAGAGGGCGAAGATCAAGCCGTGGTTCCATTCCCGGCTGGCCGCCGAGCGGGCAAGCTCGAGGACGACGCCCGTGCCCGAACCGTCGTCCCAGGCGCCCGGCGAGTTGCGCACGCTGTCGTAGTGGGCTCCCACGACGATCCAGCGGTCCGTGCGCCCGGGAAGCATCCCAAGCACGTTCACGCCGCGGTTGGGCGCGTCGCCGCCTTGCTCGTAGGCATGATCGACAACGGCAAGCCCGCCGGCCGAAAGCTCGGTTCGAAGAAGCTCGCGCGCGCCAAGCTTGGAGGGGGCCTCGTCGCCCGCTCGACCGGGAAACCGCGTCGAGATGTCGAGCACGAACGCCCGCACGCGGTCGCCTTCCGGAAGGAGGGAGAGGACAGCATTCACGGGTTCGAAGGGATCGGCCGCGGAAGCGCCCACGTTGGCCTCGGGGGTCGGCTGAAGGCAGCCGGCGAGGAGGGGGATCGAAAGCAGCAGCGCGGCGGGCAGCGCAAGCCTGGACATGTCCGGTGGGCAAGTCGGCCGTTTGCCTCATAAGCTTTGTTGCCTTCTCCATTTCGCATTCCGTTGTCCGACGTTCGTTTTTGGGCGCTTGCCGCGGCCCTGCTCATCCCCCTGCTCGTCCCCGCGGCGCAGGCCGAGGAGCCTCCCGTGGAGGACTCGTCACCCCAGGACAGCTTGGTCGTTCTCCTGATCCCGGCGCACCGGACGACGGCGGAAGGCGCGGACGGGAGCTTCCTGGCCCGCCTCGAGCACCAAGGGCCCGAGCCCATCGTCGTCACGCTTGACGCCTACGTCGCCTCCGGTTGGGGTGTCCGTCTGACGCCGGCCGTCGTGGTCGCACGGCCCCACGAAGCCACCTACGTGGAAATCGAGGTCCGGGCCCCCGACGGCTTCAGGGGTCTGGAAATCCTTACGATCGAGTCCGTCTGGGAGCAGGGGCGCCTTCTGACGCTCGGCCGGATCTCCGTTCTCTCTGGATCCCCCGACTACGTGCCTCGCGAACCGCCGGGCGAACCGGAAGCCGTGTGGCTTGCGCCGGCGGGACTTGCGTTGGGCACGTTCTCCGCGCTGGGGTGGGCGCTGCACGATGAGCCGACGCGCTATCGCGTCGTGCGTCGCGCCGCACGTTGGCTGCGCTCGGAAGCCGACGCAACGACGCGCGAATCCCTCTTCGCGCGCATCGCCACGGAACCGGGCGTGTCGTACGGCCGGCTCGCATCCGGAGGACCGGCGGGGCTTCGTTCGACCGCCGTCTTGTCGTCGCTTGAGGCCTCCCGGCGCGTCGTGAACCGGCGCGACGGGAGGCCTCAAGCGACGACAAGA
>DATLFM010000077.1 GCA_035541015.1 Candidatus Thermoplasmatota archaeon | reverse complement strand
GCCTTGGCGTGGCGCTTGCAAGCGGTCTTCTGGGCGTGCTTGCCGGACGCCCGCCGTTCACCGGCCAGTGGACGACGGCCGCGTACCCCGTCGCGGGCGCCATCGACGTGGGCACGCCGCTCGTGTTCGACGTGGGCGTGTTCCTCGTCGTGACCGGCGTCACCGTCGCCATCGTGCTCGCCCTGGGGGAGGAGTGACGATGGAGACGCTCCTTGCGATCGTCATCGGCGGCCTCTACGCGGCCGGCACGTACCTCATGCTGCGCCGCAGCCTGCTGCGCCTTGCCATCGGAATCGGCTTTCTCTCCTCGGGCGCAAACCTCCTCATCTTCACGGCGCCCGGGCTTCGGCGCGGCGGGCCGCCGCTCGTGCCCGAGGGCAGCTACGAGCTTGCCGCCGGCGCCGCCGACCCGCTGCCGCAGGCGCTCATCCTCACGGCCATCGTCATCACTTTCGGCGTGCAGGCCTTCACGCTTGTCCTCGTCGGCCGCACCTACGAGACGCTGGGCACCGACGACGTCGACACGCTGGGCGAGCCCGGGGGGCGCATCGAGCGATGAGCAGCCTCGTCGCCGCGCCCGTCCTCCTGCCGCTTGCCACGGCCCTCGTCTGCCTGGCGCTTCGCGAGCACCCGCGGGCGGCGCGTGCCGCAAGCCTCGCGGGCGCGTTCCTGCTTTTGCTGTCGACGACCCTGCTCCTCCTGCACGTCCAGGCGCAGGGCATCCTTGCGCTTCGCGTCGGCGACTGGCCGGCCCCCTACGGCATCGTGCTCGTGGCCGACCTCTTTGGCGCCATCATGGCGCTCCTTGCCGCCATCATCGGGCTTGCTTCGCTCGTTTACGCGGCCGGCAGCATGTCCGATCTCGACGAGCGCCTGGGCTTCCACCCGCTCGTCCACGTTCTTCTGGCCGGCGTCTGCGGCGCTTTCCTCACGGGCGACCTGTTCAACCTCTACGTGTGGTTCGAGGTTCTCCTCATCGCGTCCTTCGTGCTGCTTGCCCTCGGCGGCGACCGGGCGCGCTACGCGGGGGCCATCCAGTACGTCGCGCTCAATCTTCTCGCCTCCGCTCTTTTCCTCGCCGCCGTGGGGCTGCTCTACGCGCGCGCCGGGACGCTCAACTTCGCCGACCTCGTCGTGAAGGCCCCCGCCCTCGCCGGGCCCGAGCTTACGGCCATCGCGCTCCTGTTCGCGGTCGCGTTTGGCATCAAGGCCGCCGTCTTCCCGCTGTTCTCCTGGCTTCCCGCCTCGTACCCAGCCGCGCATCCGGCCGTGGCCGCGCTCTTTGCGGGCCTTCTCACGAAGGTCGGCGTGTACGCGATCGTTCGCCTCTTCTCCATGGTCTTCGTGCACGACGTGGCCGCCACGCACGCGTTCCTCTTGGGAGTGGCCGGCGCCACCATGGTCACGGGCGTTCTTGGCGCGGCCGCCCAGCGGGACTTCCGGCACATCCTCTCCTTCCACATCGTAAGCCAGATCGGCTACATGGTGCTCGGCCTTGCCCTCTTCACGCCCCTTGCCGTGGCCGGCGCCATCTTCTACATCGGCCACCACATCCTCGTGAAGACGAACCTCTTCTTCGTTGGCGGCATCGTCGAGCGCATCCGGGGGACGGGCGACCTCGGCCGCTTGGGCGGGCTTGCCGTCTCGCACCCGTTCCTCGCGTTCCTCTTCCTCGTCCCGGCGCTCTCGCTCGCGGGCGTTCCGCCCCTCTCCGGCTTCTGGGCCAAGCTCTCGCTCGTGCGCGCGGGCCTCGAGATCGAGCAGTGGCTCCTCGTGGCCGTCGCGCTCACCGTCGGCTTCCTCACCCTCTACTCGATGATGAAGATCTGGAACGAGGTGTTCTGGCGGCCGCCCAAGGACGACGCTCCCGACGCGCGAGCCGCCTGGACGCTCTACGTTCCCGTCGTGGGCCTTGCCACGCTCACCCTTTCGGTGGGTCTTGCCGCCGGCCCGCTGTTTGCGCTTGCCACCGAGGCGGCCACGCAGCTCCTGGAACCCGACGCGTACGTGCGCGCCGTGCTGGGGGTGCCCCCGTGAACCCGCTGCTGTGGAACCTCATCCTCACCATGGCCTGGGTCCTGCTCACCGGAAATTTCTCCCTGCCGAACCTCCTGCTGGGCCTCCTGATCGGATACCTCATCATCAGCTTCGCCCAGGTCACCGTCGGACCCGTGAACTACGCGCGCAAGGTCCTGCACGCCATCGCCTTTGCCGTCCTCTACCTCAAGGAGGTCCTGCTGGCCAACGTCCAAATCGCCATCGACATCCTCACGCCGCGCATGCGCGCGCGCCCCTGCATCGTCGCCATTCCCCTCGGCGATCGCTCCGACGCCGAGATCACGCTCCTGGCAAGCCTGCTTACCATGACGCCCGGCACGCTGAGCCTCGACGTGTCGGACGACAAGAAGACCCTCTTCATCCACGCGATGTACGTGCGCGACGTCGAGGAACTGCGCCGGCACGTGCAGCGCAACTTCGGCGACCCCGTGGCGGAGCTGATGCGATGAGCCACACCCTTGGCGAGTACGCGATCGTGCTCGACGTCACCTTCGCCATCCTCGGCGTCGCCCTCGTGCTCACGTTCGTCCGCCTGCTGCAGGGGCCGTCGCTGCCCGACCGCGTCGTCGCCTTCGACCTCTCCACGATCATCGTGCTTGGCATCCTCGCCGTCCACTCGGTCGCCTCCGACACGCCCGTCCTCCTCGACGTGGGCATCGTGCTTGCCCTCATCACCTTCCTCGCCACGATCGGCTTTGCGCAGTCGCTTGCGCGCCGCGCGGGAGGCAAGACGTGAACGATCTTGTCGTCGCCGCGCTTCTGGCCACCGGCGCGGCGTGGATGCTCATCGCCTCGATCGGAATCCTCCGCATGCCCGACGTGTACATGCGCATGCAGGCCTCGACGAAGGCCTCGAGCCTCGCCGCCGGGCTCATGCTCGGCGCCGTCGCGCTCCACTTCGGGCAGGCGGGCGTCACGGCGCGCGCGCTTGCCGCGATCGGCTTTCTGTACCTCACGGTGCCCGTCGCCGCGCACCTCATCGCGCGCGCCGCCTACCACGCGGGCGTGCCGCTCTGGGAGGGCACCCACGTGGACGAGCTTGCAAACGCCGCCGACCCGGGTCCCCACGGGCCGCGCGACCCCGATCCCGCCGACGGGCTTGCGGCGGCGCCCAAGGATTGATTGAAGAACCGGTTCTCCGTTCCCTTCCGCGGCGCGCGCAGCCCGACGCGCGGCGCGCCGCGCGAGGGCGCCGCGCGCGCCTTTGCGTCAAGGCTTTCAGCGGCCGGCGAGCGACGCCACGAGGCGAGCGAGCCGGCCGCGAGAAAGGCTTGTTGCGCACGTAGCCAAGCGGTCAACGGCGGTAGACTTGAGATCTACTGGGCTTCGGCCCTCGCAGGTTCAAATCCTGCCGTGCGCGTCAGGTAGGGGGGTCCGGGGGGACGACCGGGGAGTCCCCCCGGAAATAACCTGGGGGGTCCGGGGGGCTTTGCCCCCCGGAGTCGTTCGTTACTGCGCAATTGCGCAGTAAACTCGCAAAGGCTTTCCTCGCTTGACCCGGTGCCCCCGCGTGCTCGTCGACATCACACGCCCGCTCTCTTTGCGCGTGGCCGCGTGGCCGGGCGATCCGCCGCTTCGGCTCGAACCCTGCCGCCGCGTGGCCGATGGCGCATCCACGAACCTCGCGCTTCTCGAAACGGGCCTTCACCTCGGCACGCACGCGGACACGCCCTTGCACCTTGCCGACGGCGCGCCGGCGACCGAGTGGCTCGTCCTCGACGCGTTCGTCGGTCCCGCGCGCGTGGTCGACGCTTCCGCACCCATCGAGGCCGCCGTCGTCGAAGGGCTTGGCCTGCGCGGCGGGGAGCGCGTGCTGTTCCGCACGGGCCAATGGGAGAATTCGGGGGCGTTTCCGTACGGCTTTGCAGCGTTCACCCGCGAAGGCGCGCAGGCGCTTTGCGACGCGGGCGTTCGCCTCGTTGGGATCGACGTGCCAAGCGTGGACGGATGGGACGCGGCCAACGCCGGGAACCTCGCCGCTCACCGCGCGTTCTTCGCGTCGGGCGTGCGGTTCCTGGAAAGCCTCGACCTTCGCCGCGCGCCACCGGGCGACGCGAAGCTGCTTGCGCTTCCCTTGGCCGTCGAGGGCGCCGACGCCGCGCCCGTTCGCGCGGCGCTGTCCCGCTAGCGCAGCGCGCCGGCGCTTGCCATGCGCTTGTGGTGGTCGACGGAGCCTCCGAGGACCGCCGCCGTGCGCGCGTCGCGAAGGTGCCGTTCGACCGGGAAGTCGGTGAGGAAGCCGGAGCCTCCGTGGATCTTGAGCGCCGTGGCCGCCACGTCGACGGCCGTCTGCGCGCACACGAAGCGCGCCTCGTGCGCGCGGGCGGGATCGGGCTCCGCCGCGGCGTCGTGCAGGAGCAGCCTTGCCGCGCGGACGGACGCGCGCATCTCGGCGAGCTTGAAGGCGACCGCCTCGAACGTCGCGATGGAGCGGCCAAACTGCCGCCGCTCGGCGGCAAACGCGTGCGCGGCGTCGACGGCCGCCTGCGCGATGCCAAGCGAGAGGGCGGCCCATCCGATCGCGGCCCATCGTGCCGGGAACGTGCCTGCGCTCGTGCCCGGGGCGCCCGCCAGCTCGACGGTCCCCACGGCCGCGCCCGAAAGCCCGTGCAGGGGCGTCGCGACGCGTTCGAGCGTGGCGGCGTCGTAGTTGCGAAGCCCGTCGGCGGCGGGCGCGAGCACGATGTCGGACCGAGTGGCGGCCACGACGCCTCGGACGCCTTCCTCCGCGCGGACCGGCGCGGCGTCGCCGATCGCAAGGGTGGCGATCACGCGCCCGCGCGCGAGGTCTTCAAGCGGCTCGCCCGGAGCGGCAACGGCAAGCGCGTGGACGGCGAGGTTGTGCGAAAGGACGACGGCGCCCGTCGAGCCGCAGGCGCGCGCGATTTCCTCGATGCCGACCGCGAGTCCCGACTCGCCGAGGCCCGAGCCGCCTTCGTCCGTCGGCGCGGCCAAGCCCAGAAGGCCCATGCCCCCGCACGCGGCAAGGCCGTGCGCCGGCCACGCGCCGCGCCCGACGGCGTGCGCGCTCGCGGCGAGGTCGCGCTCGGCAAGCTCGCGGACGCTCTGGCGAAGGAGCGCGAGTTCCGCCGCGTCGGACGCGTCGTGCGTCATCGCGGCGCAAGCCCGCGGCAAGGCTTTAAATCATGCTCCCCATGCCCCCGCGTGATCCTGTCCGACCGGGACATCAAGGAGCGGCTCTTCAAGGCCAAGGACCTCGTGGTGGACCCGCTGGACAATCCCGAATTGCAGATCCAACCCGCCTCGATCGACCTTCGCTTGGGGCACGACTTTCTTGTCTTCAAGAACGCGCACGTTCCCTACATCGACCCCAAGAACACGTCGAACCTCGACCAGTTCACCGAGCGTCTCTCGGTCGCCGACGGGGAGAAGTTCATCATGCACCCGGGCGAGTTCGCCCTGGGGACGACGCACGAGTGGTTGGAGCTTCCCGACGACCTCGTCGCGCGCGTGGAGGGGCGCTCGAGCCTCGGGCGCCTGGCGCTTGTCGTGCACGCGACGGCGGGCTTCATCGATCCCGGGTTCAAGGGGCACATCACGCTCGAGCTTTCGAACCTGGGGCGAGTTCCCGTGGCGCTTACGCCGGGCATGCGCGTCTCGCAGATCGCCATCTACAAGATGTCGAGCCCGGCCGAGCGCCCGTACGGGGAGGCGCGCGGGAGCAAGTACCAGGGGCAGCGGGGCCCCACGGCCAGCCGGATCGGGCAAGACCGGTGAACCATGAACGGGTTGGCGCGCTACCCGCGCGGGACGGCCCTCGAGTACGATCTTGGCCTTTGCGCCGTCGCGATCGCGCGCGACGCCGAGGGTCGCGTCCTGGCGGGGCGGCCCAACGTCGCGCATCCGCGCTGGCGCGAGTGGAGCGGTGCGCCGCTTCCGGAGTCCTCGGGCGTGCGGTGGCGCTTGCCGGCCGCGTACGTGGCCGAGGGCGAGCATCCCGACCACGCCGCCGAGCGCGTCCTCAACGGGCAGCTTCTCGTGGAGAACTTCCGCCTTCTCGCCGCGCGCGCGTGGTCGCTTGGCGGAAGCCGCAGGCCCGACCGGTCGCGCGAGCCGTGGGACCTTTGCTTTGTCTTCGAGGTTGAGATCGTCCCTCGCAAGGCCCTTGCGCCGTGGTGGAGTGAGCTTCGGTTCCTCGACTTCGAGGCCGCGTCGCACTCCGAGCTTGCCCCCCCGCACGGGGATCTCGCGTATGCGCTTGGGCTTCTCAAGGAGAAGCCCCCGCCGCCGCCCCCTTCGCCCCACTAGTGGGCGCCGGCGCCTTCTTTGCCCTCGCTCTTGAGCTCCTTGGCCGCGATCACGTCGTCGATGCGAAGGATGAGGATCGCCGCTTCGGTGGCGCTGTGGAACGCCTGCCGCTTCACGCGGAGGGGCTCGAGGACGCCCTCGCGCACCATGTCGATGGGCTTGGCGTCGGCGGCCGAGAGCCCGGCGGTCTTCTCGCCGCGCTCGTGCGCGTTTCGCAGGGCGACGAGGGCGTCGATGGCCGAGGCGCCGGCGTTCTCCGCAAGCGTGCGCGGGACCGCCTCGACGGCCTTCGCAAACGCGAGCACGGCCAACTGGTCGCGTCCGGAAAGCGTCGTCGCGTGCTTGCGAAGCGCAAGCGCGACCTCGGCCTCGGGCGCGGCGCCGCCGGGAAGGACCTTGCCGTCGACGGCCGCGGCGGCCGTGGCGCGCAGCGCGTCGTCGAGCGCGCGCTCGATCTCGTCGATCTTCTGCTCGGTGGCCGCGCGCACGAGGATCGTGACCGAGCGCGGGTTCTTGCAGCCGGTGACGAAGGTCACGCGGTCGCCGCCCACCCTGCGCTCGTCCACGAGGCGCGCCTTGCCGAGATCGTTTGGCGAGAGGTCGTCGAGATTCTGGACGAGCCGGCCTCCGGTGGCGCGCGCGAGCTTCTCCATGTCGCTCTTCTTCACGCGCCGCACGGCGTACGCGCCCGCCCGCGCGAGCAGGTTCTGCGCGTGGTCGTCGACGCCCTTCTGGCAGACGACGACGTTTGCGCCCGCGTCGAGCACCTTTTGGACGAGGTCGCGCACGAAGGCCTCCTCCTGCTCGAGGAAACCCTGGCGGTCGCCCGTGTGGGTGATCTTGATCTTCGCGTCGATCTCCGTCTTGCGGAACTCGAGCGCGACGTTGAGAAGCGCGATGCGGGCGTCCTCGACGCGAACGGGCATGCCTTCGTGCACGCGCTCCTTGTCCAGCGCGATGCCCTGCAGGAGCTCGGTCGAGGCGGCGCTCTCGCCCTTCTTCTTCAGGATCATGACGTTCTCGGGGTCGACCTCAAGGCCCGCGGCCGTGTCGTCGGCGATGGCCGTGACGGCGCTTGCGACGATGTCGGCAAGCTGGACGCGCAGGGCGTCGTCGGCCTTGCCCGTGATGGCCGTGGAGGCCACGGCCTCCAGGCGCTTGCGCTCGCGGACCGTGATGGGCGCGGCCATGTCCGAGAGGACCTCGGCGGCGCGCCGGCGGGCGGCGGCGTAGCCCTGGGCGATGATCGTGGGGTGGACATCGGGCGCAAGCGCGCGGGCCTGCTTGAGAAGTTCCCCGGCCAGGACGACGGCAGTCGTCGTGCCGTCTCCCACCTCGTCGGAGAGCGTCTTTGCGACCTCGGCCACCATCTTCGCGGCGGGGTGCTTGATGTCGATCTCCTTGAGCACGGTCGCGCCGTCGCTTGTGACGGTCACGTCGCCGAGGCTGTCGACGAGCATCTTGTCCATGCCGCGGGGGCCAAGGCACGACCGGACGGCGTCGCTCACCGCGATGGCGGCGTCGATGTTCGTGCTCTGTGCGTCGCGGCCGCGGGTCCGCTCCGTGCCTTCCTTGAGGATGAGAACCTGGGGCTGACCGGTCGGAGTCGCCATGGAGAACACCGGGAGCCGCATAGAGCGGAGCTTCTACATATGGCTTTCGCACGCCTGGCCTACCCGCAGCTGCGACTTGGCAAGCCGGTTTGACAACAGTCTCCCGAGAACCCTTTTTAGGAACGAGGCTGTGGAAAGACTCGGGAGAGCAAGATGAGAACCGCCGTTCTAGCCGTCGCGGTCGTCCTGGCGCTGGCCGGGCCCCTGACGGGGGCCACCACGCACCCCACGCCTGCAACCCACTACCAATCCCTCATCAACGACCACCACGCGCATCCGACCGGCATGACAGTCGTGGTCGTTCCATCGGCGTACGTCGCTCGTGACGGCACGCTTCTCAACCCGACGCTCCTTACGATCGACGTCGGCACGCAGGCCGTCCTCGAGGCGATCGACTATTGGAACTGGGCGCTTCGTGAATTCGAAGACGAGCACCCGCAGCTTGCCCACGTCACGTACACGACGAAGGTCTTGGGCGTGGATGCGACGCTCCAGGACGTCGCGGACGCGCGCATCCTCGTTGTGAGCGCCATGGTGAACGACCGCACCGCGTTCCTGTTCCATCTCGGTCTGGGCTTGCCCACCTATCCGCCGTACTTCGTGCAAGCGCGTGGCTCCAACCCCATGGAGCTTTGCACCGTCTGGAACACGGGCGCGGGAAGCCGCGTGGCAGACGTCCACCCGATGCGATTGCGCAACCTTGCCCTGCACGAGTTCGGGCATTGCCTGGCCGCCGGGCACACCCACGGAAGCGACAGCTTCGGAACACCGTATCCGTCCGCGGTCAAGGACGAGCTTCTGGATCCCATGGCCGGGGCCGTGGCGACCTACCGGCAATGCATCTCGAACCTCAACATGGCGGGCCTCGCGGAGGCGTACCAGTGGCTTCCCGGCGCGTGGCAGCCCCACGATGGGCAGATCTACATGCGCCAAGCCGACTACGACCAAACGTGCATGCCGACGTCGCTCGCGCGGTTCTAGCGGCTGTCGCGGGCGCC
>DATLFM010000076.1 GCA_035541015.1 Candidatus Thermoplasmatota archaeon | reverse complement strand
CCCATATACAGCGAGGCGGGGATGGCGTGCGACTGCGGCGGTTCCTGGAACGGGCCGGGAAGGAAGCCGTAGGCCCGTTCGAGTGCCAGGACGTCGAGGTTCGAGACGCAGCGCCGGGCGCCCTTGAGGTTCTGCTCCATCGCGTCGCCCTGGACGTCCGTGTGCCCAAGGCCAAGGGCGTGGCCGAACTCGTGCAGGACGAAGTTGAATCGCTCGTCGTTTGTCGTGAGCACGCTTGCGCCTACGTACGGCGGCACGAGGACCACGACCGGCCCGTCGATCCGTCCGCGCAGGAACGCGGGGCATGCGTCGCCCGCCGCCTCGCAAACGGCTTTGGCGACGCCGGCTTGGCGCAGGGCGAATCCGGCGCCGCAATCGGGCAACGGGCATGCGTACCCGCCCGCGGTCTGGACGAAATCCGTGACGAGGATGTCGGGAGCGACGGTCGCGGGCACGAGCGGGAGCGACAACGAGGGGAACGCCTGCTCCCAGAGCGCGATCGCCTGCCGGGCGATGCCGGGGTACGCCGGGTGGTGGAAGAGAAGCCCGACGGAAAGCTCGGTCTTGCCCCAGGCGCCGAAGATGGCGATCTGCGCGGTGGGCTCGTCCTGGGCGCTCACGCCGGGCAGGGTTGCGGCGGCCAGCAGAAGGATCGAGGCCAAAAGGGGACGGCGGCGGGCGTGCACGGGGCTTCAGGTCCGTGGGCCACCATAAGCACGTTCCGAGAACCCTCGCAACGGAGGCCTAAGCGCCCGTGAGGTTCACGATGGCGGTGGCGACCTCGCCGTCGGCGTCCTCGAGCGCCTTCACCGCCTTCTCGCGCGGAACCTTCGCCTGCTCCATGACGAGCGCGACGTCGGCCTCGCTGAACGATGGGACCGCGGGGCCGGGAGACGTCCCGCCGGCCGCCGGAGCGGCGGCTGCGGCTGGAGCGGCCGGCGCGCCGCTTCCGGTTCCCGGCGCGCGATCGACGATCTTGGGCGTGCCCGCGATCTGGTAGGTGAGCGATCCCTGGGCCTTCATCATGGTGACCTCGGCGTCGATGAAGACATACTCCTTCGCCTTTGTCGTGATCACGATGCGCTCGACGTCCTCGAGCGTCTTCACGTCGATCCCAAGTTGCTTCATCATGGCCGAGAGCTTGCGCGGATCCATGCGGCCGCCGGGGAACATGCGCTCGCGATGCCCCGGCGCTTGCATAAAGGTTTATGGAGGCACGGAGGGATGGGCGCCCGATGATGGATCCGCGCGAGACCGCCGTGCTCGACGGGAACGCGGCGGCCCTTGGCGTTCCCACGTGGCGCCTCATGGAGGCGGCGGGGCGCGCGGTGGCCGCGCAGGTCCTCGCGCTCTCGCCCCGCCGCGTGCTCGTGCTCTGCGGTCCGGGCAACAACGGCGGCGACGGTCTCGTGGCCGCGCGCGTGCTCTCGGCGCACGGGCCCGTGTCCGTCGTGACCTCGCATCCGGCCGCGCGCCTTCGCGGCCTCGCGCGCGAAGCGCTTCGGCTCTTGCCGCGCGACGTTCCGGTCGTCGAGGGCCCGTCGCAGGGACGGCTCGAGGGCATGCTCGCCGAGGCCGACGTCGTTGTGGACGCGCTCGTGGGCGCGGGGCTTGCCGGGCCCCTGCGCGAGCCGGTTCGCGGCATGGTCGAGGCGGCCAACCGGCGCGCCCGCCGCATCGTCTCGGTCGACGTTCCCTCCGGCCTGGGCCACGACGGGGCCGTGCGTCCCGTGCTGACCGTGGCGCTCCACGACGTCAAGGAGGGCACGACCGAGGCCAACTCGGGCCGCATCGTGGTGGCCGACATCGGGATTCCGCCGGAGGCGTCGCGGTTCACGGGACCCGGCGAGCTTGCGCTCTACCCGAGCCCGTCGGCCACGCAGCACAAGGGCGAAGCGGGCGTCGTGCTCGTGTTGGGCGGCGGGCCGTACACGGGGGCGCCCATCCTCTCCGCGCTCGGGGCGCTTCGGGCCGGCGCCGGGATGGCAGTCGTCCTCTCGCCGCGGCGCGCCGCCGAGATCGTTTCGGCGGCAAGCCCCAACATCGTCGTCCGTTCCCTCAACAACTACGATCTCGACCTTGGCGATCGGGAGAACCTGCCCGACTTCGAGCAGTGGCTCGCGCGGGCCGACGCCGTCGTGATCGGGCCGGGCATCGGCCGCTCGGAGACGGCAAGCCACAGCGTGAGCTTCGCGATGGACCGCTTCCGGGAGCTGCGCAAGCCCGTCGTCGTGGACGCCGACGGCCTGCACGCGCTTGCGCGCGAGAAGCGGCAGCTCACGCCGCTGTCCGTCGCCACGCCGCACGCGGGGGAGTTCAAGGCCCTCGCGGGCGAGCCTCCGCCGCCGGAGGACCGGCCGGACGAGCGAGCCCTTGCGGTCCGCACGCTCGCGCGGAGGCTCGACGGCACGGTTCTTCTCAAGGGCGCGACGACGATCGTGTCGGACAGCCGGCGCGAGAAGCTCAGCCGCGTCGGGTCGCCCGCCATGGCGGTGGGTGGGACAGGCGACGTGCTGTCGGGCGTGGTCGGGGCGCTTCTGGCCAAGCGCCTGTCGCCGTTTGATGCGGCCCGCGTGGGCGCCTACATCCAAGGGCGCGCCGGCGAGATCGCCTCGCAAGAACGATCCTACGGCATGCTGGCGACCGACCTTCTCGAAGCGATCCCGCGCGTGCTCCCGGCCGCGCCGCGGCGTCAACTATAAGTCCGGCCGCGCGCAAGCCTCCGCGTGCGACTTACGCCGGCCGTTCCGGAACGTGCGCTTGTCCTCCACGGCGACGAGGACGTGCTCCTCGTCGGAGATCTCCACGTGGGCCTCGAGGTGGAGCTTCGGCAGGAGGGGTTGCGCCTGCCCAGCCAAACCGAGCGGATGCGTGAGCGCCTCGCGCGCCTGCTGGACGAGAACGGCTGCCATCGCCTGGCCATCCTCGGGGACCTCAAGCACACGATCACGCACGCAAGCGGCGTGGAGTCCGCGGCGCTCGTGCGTCTGTTCGAGGGGCTGGACGTTCCGGTCGATCTCGTGCCGGGGAACCACGACGCGGATCTCCCTGAGCTTCCCCCGCACGTCACAAAGCATCCGGCCACGGGCATGCGGCTTGGGGACGTCGGCATCAGCCACGGCCACACGTGGCCCTCGGCCGACGTCCTGGCGGCGTCGGTCGTCGTGACGTGCCACAACCATCCCCACGTGAGCCTCGTGGACGAGCTTGGCCACCGCCACAAGGAGCCGTGCTGGGTCCGCGGCCCCTTCTCGCGGGCCGCCCGCGAGCGGTTCCCGGACCTGCCCCGCGGCGCCAAGTTCGTCGTGATGCCGAACTTCAACGACCTCCTGGGCGGCGTGGCGTTCAACGCCCTCGAAAAGGAGGAATACTTGGGTCCGCTCCTTCGCAACGGCGTCTTCGACGTCGAGAAGGCGAAGATCCACACGGTGGACGGCATCGACCTTGGCACGGTGGCCTCGCTCCGGCGCTACGCTGCGACCGGGCAGGGGCGACGCCGGCTGAGGGCGGGAGGACGACGAGGTCGATGAGCGAGTTCGAGCTCCTTGCTCCCCCGCTTCGCAGCCTGCTCTTGCGCGAGGGGTTCACGACGCCAACCGCCGCCCAGCGCATGGCCATCCCGCCGATCCTCGCCGGAAAGCACGTGCTGCTCCTTGCCGCCACGGGCATGGGAAAGACGGAGTCGGCCGTGCTGCCGGTCTTCCACCGCCACCTCGCGGCGCCGCGCAAGCGGGGCATCTCCATCCTCTACGTCACGCCCCTTCGCGCGCTCAACCGCGACCTCCTGGGCCGCCTTGCGTCCTGGGGAAAGGAGCTTGGGATCCCGGTCGCCGTGCGCCACGGCGACACGCCCGCGTCCGAGCGGCAGCGCCAAAGCCGCGACCCGCCGGCCATGCTCATCACGACGCCCGAGACCGTGCAGGTTCTCCTCACGGGCCGCAACCTCCGCGGCCATCTCGCGGCGCTTCGGTGCGTCGTCGTGGACGAGATCCACGAGCTTTCGGAGGACGAGCGGGGATCGCAGCTTGCCGTCGCGCTCGAGCGCCTTTGCCGCATCGCGGGCGAGTACCAGCGCGTGGGCCTCTCGGCGACGGTGGGGGACCCCGCCGCCGTGGCCGCGTTCCTGGGCGGCGTGGGGCGGGACGTGGAGGTGGTGAAGGTGCCGGTGGCCAAGCGGCTGTCGGTGCGCGTGGAGTCGCCCGAGCCCACCGTCGAGGACGAGGCGGACGCGACGCGCATCTACGCGCGGGCCGAGCCCACCGCCCACCTGAAGCGCGCCCTTGCGCTCGTCGAGTCGCACGAGGCCACGCTCTTGTTCGTCAACACGCGGGAGACGGCCGAGGTCCTTGCGGCGCGCATCCGCATGCTGCGGGGCGAATATCCGGTCGTCGTTCACCACGGCTCCCTCTCGCGGGACGTGCGCATCGCGGCCGAGCAGGGGTTCAAGCAGGCGCAGGCTCGCGCGCTCATCTGCACGAGCTCCATGGAGCTTGGCATCGACATCGGGCAGGCCGACCTCGTGCTGCAGTGGGGCTCCCCCCGCCAGGTCGCGCGCCTCGTGCAGCGCGTCGGCCGCGCGGGCCATCGCGCCGACCTCGTTTCAAACGGCGTCGTGATCGCGACCGACCCCGACGACGCGGCCGAGGCCCTCGTGATCGCGCGGCGCGCCATGGACGACAAGCTCGAACGTCCCGCGCTTCCCAAGGCCCCGCTCGACGTGCTGGCAAACCAGCTCGTGGCCATGGGCGTGGAGGGGCTGCGCGACCTCGACACGGCCTTCTCCATCGTCGCGCGCGCGGATCCCTTCCGGGACCTGCCGCGCGCGACCTTCGACGCGGTCGTCTCGCAGCTGCGCGAGCTTCGCCTGCTGTTTGCCGACGACGGCCATTACCGCCAGGGCAAGGCGGGGCTCTCGTACTTCTTCGAGAACCTGAGCATGATCCCCGACCGCCGCAGCTTCGACGTCGTGAACGTGGCCTCCGGCGGCAAGGTGGCCGTGCTCGACGAGGACTTCGTGGCGAACTTCATCGAGCCCCAGGCCGTGTTCATCTGCCAGGGGCGGCCCTGGCGCGTGCTCGAGATCGATTCGGAGAAGACGGCCATCCGCGTCGAGCAGGTCGCCGACCCCCTGGGCGCGATCCCAAGCTGGATCGGGGAGGAGATCCCGGTCCCCTTCGAAGTCGCCCAGGAGGTGGGGGCGCTCCGCAAGCGAATCGGCGGGATGCTCCTCGAGAAGGAGGCCGACGACGCCGTGACGGACCTTGCGCGCGAGCTTCCGGGGACGCACGCGGCGATCGCGCGGGTCGTGGGGCTCGTGCGGGAGCAGATGGGCCTCGTATCGGCCGAAGGAAAGGAGGCGCCCTCGTACGCCATCCCCACGGACACGGACGTCACGCTCGAGATCGGCGACGGCAAGGCGATCCTCAACGTGTGCCTGGGCACGAAGGGCAACGAGACGGTGGGGCGCGTCCTCTCGTCGCTCCTTTCCGCGCGCCTTGGCACGAGCGTGGGCCTCGACACGGACCCCTACCGCGTCATCCTCACGCTCCCCCGCGCCGCCCGCGGGCCGCTCGTGAAGCAGGCGCTCGACGGCATCGACCCCGACGGTCTTGACCCCCTCGTCCACCTGATCGTGACCGGGTCGGGCTACCTCCGCTACCGCATGCTCCAGGTGGCGCGCAAGTTCGGCGCGCTCTCGCGGGAGGCGGACTGGCGGCGCGTGCGGGCCGAGAAGCTCGTGGAGCTTTTCCGGGGCACGCCCATCCACGACGAGGCCCTCCGGGAGATCCTTTCCGAGAAGCTCGACTTGGCCGTCGCGCGCGAGGCGCTTCGCAAGCTGCGCGACGGCTCGTGGACGCTCACCCAGCAGGGCCTCTCGCCCATCGGGCTTGCGGGGCTCGACGAGCGGCGCGAGCTCATCAGCCCGGCCCGTGCCGACGCCACCATCCTTCGCGCCGTGCACCAGCGCCTCTCCGAGGCCAAGGTCGTGCTCGCGTGCCTCAACTGCTGCTCCTGGACGAGCCGCACGCGGCCGGGCGATCTTCCCGAGCGCCCCCGCTGCGGCAAGTGCGGCGCGCTCACGCTTGCCGTCCTGCGGCCGTGGCACACGAACGCCTTGAAGCTCGTCGCGCGCCACGGAAACGGCAAGCGCCCGCGTCTTTCGGAGGACGAGCGCAAGGAGTGGCGGCGCCTCCACATGGCGGCGAACCTCGTCATGAGCCAGGGCCGCCGCGCCGTCATGGCGCTCGTGGCCCGCGGGGTCGGGCCGGAGACGGGCGCGCGCCTGCTGCTGCGCCAGCGCGAGGACGAGACGTCGTTCCTTCGCGACGTGCTGGAGGCCGAAGTGACGTACGCGAGGACGAGGGCGTTTTGGGATTGACGGGCTTACTGCGCACATGCGCAGTAACGCAGGCGCGGTCGTTGTCACCCGCGTGGTTTGCGCAAGAGACGATCCCGCGAACGGACGAACGTTGAAGTGCCCCGGCGCACGTTGCCGCCCCGTCGGGGGGCCGACACGAAGGGGGTTTGGCGCATGGCGTCGACACAGCGCGCAGGCAGGGTAGGCATCCGAACGTTCCTCTTGGCGGCGGCGCTCGTTCTTCCCGCGGCCACCGGCTTTGGCTCGACGGGCGTTGCGCCGGCGGCGGACGAACTCGAGATCGTGGGCGTTGTCCCGTGGGCCGGCTGCGGGGACCGCGACGAGTGGTTCGCGCGATGGTACGAGCGGGCGTGGAACGAGCACGGGCCCGGCGCGGCCGTGCCGCTCAAGTTCGAGCCCACGGACGAGGACCTCGCGCGCTACAACCTGCCGCCGCGCGACGTTCTGCTCGCCGGCGATTTCTCCGAGCCCACGATGGTCGACAAGGACGGGATCGTCGAGCGCGTGCCGCTTTCGAAGCTCCTCGACGCCTTCGCGCAGCCCGAGAGCCACGGCGGCCCTACCCCGGCGACCTTCGCCGGCACGGGGTGCCTTGGCATCCGACCCGGCGCGTGGCTTCTCCTGCTCACGGGCGGCATCGGCTGGTGCTCCATGGCCCACGTGTACGGGTCGCCCGGAAACTATCA
Organism: Candidatus Thermoplasmatota archaeon; assembly: GCA_035541015.1. NCBI lineage: Archaea > Methanobacteriati > Thermoplasmatota > Thermoplasmatota archaeon. The sequence continues at coordinate 6,296 of DATLFM010000076.1, read as the reverse complement.
GGTCTCCACGGCCGGCCACTGCGGCAACGTGGGCGACACGGCCACCGTCGTCGCCGCGCTGGGGAACCGCGATGGCGTTCTGCGGCCCATCCTCCTCAACTTCGGGAAGTTCTCGAAGAGCACGGGCGACGGCGGACTCGGCAAGGACTGGGCGCTCATCTCGGTCGATTCCGAGTTCCAGGGCCTCGTCTCGCCCACGATGTGCTTCTGGGGCGGGCCGCGCGGCACGTACACGCTCACGGGCGCCGTGGCGACCGTCACGCTCGGCTGGCGCTGGAACAGATTCCCGTACGTCACGGGCGCCTCCCCGTCGGTGACGCCAAACCCGCTTCTTGCCCAAGGCGTCGCGCACTACGGCCACGGCACGGGCATCGGCGCCGGCGGCACGCCGCGCGTGGGCGCCGCCATCCACTGGTGGTCCACCTACTTCGCCTTCTACGGCGCCATCGCGCCGGGCGACTCGGGCTCGGGCGCCAACACCTGGACGGGCGACGCGGTGGGCGCGAACATGGAGGCGGCGGGCATCCTCACGCACATCGTGCTCGTCGACCCGCCCGAGATCGCGAAGAACACGGGCGCGCTCATGATCGGGACGCGGGCCACACAGGTGACGGCCACGCTTGCCAACGGCCAGATCCTGCCCTACCCGGTCCCGGCGCCCGGCCTGCCCTAGGCTCGAAAGCCTGATCCCTGCCGGCCGCGGTGGGGGGCTCATGACCGCCCCCGCGGAACGCTCGCCCGAGACGCGCGCCATCCACGCGCGCAAGCGCAGCGGGAACGTCCCCCTGCCCGCGCCCATCCATCAGGCCGCGACCTTCGCGCTCGAAAGCTCGGCGCAGGGCGCGCGCTACGCGCGCGAGACCGCGCCCGAGCGGTTCTACACGCGGTGGGGCAACCCCACAACGCGCGAGCTCGAGGAGGCGCTTGCGGGCCTCGAGGGCGGCGAGGCGGGCCTCGTCACGGCAAGCGGCATGGGCGCCATCAGCGCGGCGGTGATCGCGACGATGGGCGGATCGGGGCACGTGGTCGCGCAACGGGCCTTGTACGCCGCGACGACGGAGCTCTTCGACCGCGTCCTTCCCCCGTTCGGGTGCTCGGTCAGCTACTTCGAGCCGGCCAAGCCGGAGACCCTCGATCGCGCCTTCCGCTCGGACACGAAGCTCGTGCTCGTCGAGACGCCCGCCAACCCGACCCTTGAGATCACCGATCTTGCGGCGGTGTGCGCGGCCGCTCGCCGTCGGGGCGTTCCCGTCCTGTGCGACAACACGTTTGCGACGCCGCTCAACCAGAGCCCGCTGGCCTTTGGCTGCACCGGGGTGCTGCACAGCTTGACGAAGTACGTGGGCGGTCACTCGGACGCGACGGGCGGAGCCGCGGTCGGTCCGCGTTCGTGGATCGACAAGGTCTGGTTCACGTACAAGATCCTCGGGGCTTCCCCCTCGCCGCACGAGGCGTGGCTGCTGCTGCGGGGCTTGAAGACGCTTGGCGTGCGCGTGGCACGGCACAACGAGAACGCGCAGCGCCTGGCCGAATTCCTCGAGCGCCACCCGAAGGTCGCACGCGTGCATTACCCGGGCCTGAAGACCTTCCCGCAGCACGCGCTCGCCGCGCGGCAGATGCGCGGATTCGGCGGCATGCTGTCCTTCGAGCTTGCCGGCGGCCACGAGGCGGCGGCGCGGTTCTGCGAGTCCGTCGATCTGGCCACCCTTGCGGTCTCGCTCGGCGGCGTGGAGACCCTGGTCCAGCACCCTGCGAGCATGACGCACGGCGTGCTGTCGGACGAGGAGCGCGCCCGCGGCGGCGTCGGTCCGGGCCTCGTGCGCGCAAGCGTGGGCATCGAGACGTTCGAGGACCTTCGCCGCGATTTCGAGCAGGCGCTCGAAAGGGCGTGAAGAAAGAACATGGATGGGGGGCCAGGGCCCCCCGGTGGTCGCATCGGGTTGCCTCCCAAATCCCGCTGCCGTTTTCCTCGAACGGGTGCCGAGGGCTTAACGGTTGTCGGGATTTCGTGTGGACCGTTTGCTCACGTGCGGCGTCGCCAGCCTGCGGCGATGGCTGCCGTCGCGACGGCGGCGGCCGCGGCGAGCAGGCCGGGCGCGGGCACGTCGCTTGTCGACGTGGATTGCGGCGTGTAACGTCCCAGTCCGCCCCCGCTTCCCGTGTAGGTGGGGCTTCCCGAAAGGCCAAGCGCGCGTCGCGTACCTTCGGTGCCTTGCATGTCGGAATCGCCAACCGACGGAGCGCCGGACATGCCGCCGGCGCTGTCCATGCGGCCCTCGGCGTAGGCGATGCCGTAGTATCCCGCGCCTTCGCCCTCCTGGAGCTCGACGTCGACGCGGTTGACGCCTTCGCGCGCCACGAACGTCTTTGCGGCCTGGAAGTGGTCCTTGGCGCCCGCGTGCACAACGTGGTAGCCCGGCCGCGCCTGGATCTTGTAGCTGCCGTGCTCGTCCGTCTGCGCGTGTCCCCAGTCGCCCGTGTCCTCGTTCCGGAGGGTGACGTAGGCGTTTGCGATGCCTTCCTTCGTGGTGGCGTCGACGATCCAGCCCTGGATGGTGGCCGTCGCCTCGGGACGGGGCTCCAGGCGGATCGCAAGCTCGAGGGATTGTCCGTCGGCAAGCACGCGAGCCTCGACCCACGGGTAGTGGGTGGAGCCGTGAGCCATCGCGGGCCGCGCGAGGTCGACGGCGCACGGCTCTTCCTGTCCCTCCGCGCAGTCCACGCCGACGGCGTGGTCGAGGCCCCAGCCCGAGCGGACCCAGACGAGCGTGTACCCTGGCTGGATGGGAACGGAGAAGCGTCCGTCGCGGCCGGTGGCCGCGCCGTTGTACTGGCCCCACTCGGCGTTTTCGAGGCCGACGAAGGCGTCGGCGATGGGCCTGCCGGTCTTGGCGTCCGTCACGACGCCGCGGACGGTCGCCGATTGCGGGGGGATCGCGCGCAGCCGCAGCGTCTCCTCCCGCGTCTCGCCCTCGTTCACGTCCATCTCCTCGTGGAAGCCGCGATACCCTTCGCGCCACACGCTCACCGCGTACGTGCCGCCGTACACGCGGATGGAGAAGCGGCCGTCGGATCCCGTGTTGGCCCAGCCTCCGTCGTTGCCGCGGTACTCCCCGTCGGGGGGCGCCGGCTCCACGTACGACGTCGATCCGGCCGCGCCTTCCGTGATGCAGACGTCGCCGCGACACGGATCCGGCTGGTGGACGCGGTACACGCCGACCGAGGCGTCCGAGAGCGGGCGGCCCGTGGCGGCGTCCACGACCACGCCGGTGACGGTCGCCGTCTTGGGTGGGAAGGGCCGAAGTGATACGTCGCGGCGCACGCTGGAAGACGCCTCGAAGCTCTCGTGGTGCGAGACGTAGTCTTCCTTCCAGACGGAAAGCCCGATCGGGCCGGGCGCCATGTCCACGCGGTAGGCGCCGTTTGCGTCGGTCATCGTGGACCCGCCGCTGCGCACCGAGGTCTCGTTCCCGCGCGCTTCGCTCCATACGTTGACCTGCGCGCCCTGGATCGCGACGCCGGTGTTGGCATCGCGTACGGTGCCGGAAACGGTGATCGTTCCCTGAGCGTCGACCGGCTGGGCAACGGCGACCATGGTGGCGGCCAAGGCGAGGACGGCAACGACGAGGATCTTGGAGGCCATGCGGATCGCATGGACAGAGGGGCCGCTTCCATATAAACGGGCGAGCGGATGTTCGGGGCCTGCCAAACGCGTGGCGGGGGAACCTTCTTGCCTGGCGCCGCCGCTTGTCCGCCGGAGGTGGCGCCGTGCGCCCGCTTGCGATTCTGGCTCCCGCGCTGCTCGTGGCTCCTTTGGCCTTGCCGCCGGCGCAGGCTCTGCTCCCCCCGGTCGTCCTCGCGGCCGATTCCCTACCCGGCAACGCGTTCTTCGCCGGGCGGGTCAACCTCTCGGCCGGGGGCACCCTGTCGCTTTCCATTCGCGTCGAGACGGCACAGTGGCCCGTGCACGACGGCTTTGGCTTCTGGCTTCTCACGGCCTCCGGCGTCCGCGTTCTCCACGGCGGCATCTTTGTGCTGGAGACGGAGCACAAGGCCTACGCGCAGACGGAGGTCGCGGGCATCCCCTTCGGCCACACGCTCGTCCAGCAGCGGTTCGGGGGAACCACGATCGTCACCGTTACGCTGCTCGTGGACGGCCTTTGGCCGGGCCCCTGGGTGTTCGCGGGCGCCGGCGCGAGCCCGGACGCGACGCGGCGCGTGTCGTTCGAGCTTCGGGGACCCGTCGGCGCGATCTTGGCGGCGTCCAACAACTCGACGAGCGCCCTGTTCGCGTACGACGAGGCGTTCCGCGGCGCGGCGCACGCGCAGTTCGCCTACGCGCCCACCATGACCCGCGCGGAGGCCGGCGTGGGCCTCTCCGTGCCGTTCCAGGCCTCGCAGCGGACCTTCGCCGCGTTTGTCGCCAATGGACAGGTCGCCCAAACGCGCGTGACGGGCCCGCAGGTTCCGTTCTCGTCGGGTCCCTGCCATTTCCTCTCGAACGCGCCGGCGGGCTCGTGGCAGTTCCACGCCTCCACGTTCGTGGGCGCGACGCCGGTCCTGCTCGCTCCGATCGGATTCCCATGCTCCTCGAGCGCGGCCGTCAACGCGGTCACCGCCACGACCTCCCCGGAGGGGCTCTTCCTCGTCGCCGCCGACGGTCCCTTCCCCTGACCGCTAGCCGTCGTCCTTGCGCGCAACGACGACCTGGCGCGTGAGGCTTTTGTGCACGCGTACGGCGTGGACCTCCTCCACCGTCAGCACCTCTCGCACGAGCGGGATCACGGCGGGATCCGGGAACGCCGCGACGAGCCTCCCGCCCGGACGAAGCGCTTTGGCGAAAGCGTCAAGCGCGCGACGGTACAGCGCCAGGCGGGGTTCGCGGTGTGAGGACGCGCCCCGGCCGTACGGAGGGTCCGTGAGGATCGCGTCCCACGGCGCGCCGGAAAGGGCGGCCTGCGCCGCGTCGGCCACGCGGCTTTCGTGTCGCACGCCGGCCGCCTCCAACGCGTGCGCGGCGCCTTCCACCATGCGGGGATCGAGGTCGCCCACGGTGACGCGCGCCCCCAGCAGGCCCGCCTCGATCGCAAGGCCGCCCGTGCCGCAGAACGGATCGAGGACCCGCTCCCCGGACCGCACGCGAGCGAGGTTGGCCATGCAGCGAGCCAAGCGCGGGTGGACCGTGATCGGGGCAAAGAACGGGCGACGCCGGACGTGGCGGGACTCGAAGGCGGCGCGGTCGACCCGATGCAGCAGCAGCCCGACGTGCGCGCGCGCGGCCAGCACCGCACGCACCTCGGTCTCCGGCGCGCGCAGGTCCACGCGCGCGGGCTGGGCAAGCCGGGCGCCGGCCTCTCGTTCGAGCGTCGCAACGGAAAGTTCGCGGCCGGCGCCGCCCATCCTCGTCGCGCGGACGGCAAACGTGGCGCCCAGGCGGCCTTTCGCCCCCGCGAGGGCCTCCAGGACGTCTTCCCGGCGGGCCGGCACGGAGGCCAGGTGCTCCAGGACGGAGTGGCTCATCGCAAGCCTGGGCAGCCACCCCTTCGCCTGGGGCGGGGCTTCCGCCACCAGAACGCCCTCGTCCTCGTCGAGGACGGCGGAGGGCCCGGCCAGCGAGAGGACCGCAAGCGCCTCGCGGGCCGGGAGGGTGGGGTGTTCGCCCGAAAGCTCGAACAGGAAGCGCACGCTTCGCGCACGATCCGCCCGGCGAAGAACTTTTCCGGCGACCGGGGGTTCGAGCGCCGTGCGCATCCTCCTGGCAAACCCCTACTTCCTGCCGTATCGCGGGGGGATCGAGCGGCGGCTCGACGGCCAGGCGCGGGAGCTTGCGCGGCAGGGCCACGAGGTCGCCGTGCTGTGCGCGCGGCTGCCAGGGACGAGCGCGCGGCAGCGCGACGACGGGTACGAGATCCTCCGCTGCCCATCGTTCGTGTGGTCGTCGTTCCCGTACAACCCGGCACCCCTTCTCTCCCGGCGCGTGCTCGAGACGGCCGCGTCGTTTTCGCCCGACGTCGTGGACTTCCACTACCGCTGGGCGCCCGATTGGACGCGCGCCATGCGGCGCGCAAGCGCGCGCGTTCCCCTCGTGGTCACGTGGCACAACGTGTTCGGCGAGGGCTCCGGCGTCCTTGGCCGGGTGAGCCGCGCCAACGACCGGCGCTACCTCCGCTTCGCGCGCTCGCACGCGCGCGCGATTGCGTGCGTGAGCGAGCACGTGCGCCGCGAGCTTGCCGACGAAGGCGCGCCCGCCTCGCAACTCGTGACGCTTCCCATGCTGGGCGTCGACGGGCCGCCCC
>DATLFM010000075.1 GCA_035541015.1 Candidatus Thermoplasmatota archaeon | reverse complement strand
TCAGCGAGGAGCACCAGCACCTCCTGAAGCGCGTCCAGAAGACGGACCCCGGCGTGACCCTGCGCACGCACCTCCGCGACATGCCCATCCTGCCCAGCTTCGTGGGCCGCAGCTTCGCCGTGCACAACGGCAAGGAGTTCGCCCGCTTCGAGGTCGCGCCCGACATGGTCGGCCACTACCTCGGCGAGTTCGTCCTGACGCGGAAGAGCGTCCGCCACACCGGGCCCGGCGTCGGCGCGACGCGCGGCTCGAAGTTCATGCCGCTGAAGTGATGCCCATGCCCACCTACGGATACTCGGTCAAGCCGGACCCGGAGAAGACGGCCATCGCTTCGGCCCGCGAGGTGCCGGTCAAGCCCAAGCACGTGGTCAACGTGTGCAAGGCCATCAAGGGCATGAGCCTGGAGCGCGCCAAGGCCTTCCTCGAGGAGGTCCAGGAGCTCGAGACCGCGGTGCCCTTCGTGCGCCACAAGCGCAAGGTCGCGCACCGGCGCGGCAAGGTGGGCCCCGGGCAGTTCCCCGTCAAGGCCGCCGGCAAGGTGCTGGAGGTCGTGAAGGGCGCCGAGGCCAACGCCGAGTACAAGGGCCTCGACCCCGAGAAGATGGTCGTCTCGCACGCCGCCTGCCAGCGCGCCGCGCCCATCCAGGGCACGATGCAGCGCGCACACGGCCGCGCCACGCCGTGGAACACGGCCACCTGCCACATCGAGATCGTGCTGTCCGAGAAGTCCGAGAAGGAGGAGGAGAAGTAATGGCGGTCGAGCGCAAGCTCGTGAACGAGCGCATGCGGCGCGTGATGGTGCGCGAGTACCTGAAGCGCGAGACCGAGAAGGCCGGTTTCGGCGGCGTCGACATCCAGCGCACGCCCATGGGCACGCGCATCACGCTTGTCGCCGAGCGCCCGGGCTTTGTCATCGGCCGCCGCGGCGCCACGATCAAGAAGCTCACGGACGACCTCACGAACCGCTTCCAGCTCGACAACCCCCAGATCGACGTGCAGGAGGACAGCAACCCCTCCCTGAACGCCCAGATCATGGCCGTCAAGCTCGCCGAGGCGCTGGAGCGCGGCTGGCACTTCCGGCGCGCCGGCCACTCCACGCTGCGCCGCATCATGGAGTCCGGCGCCAAGGGATGCCAGATCAAGATCGGCGGAAAGATCACCGGCGGCCGCGCGCGCATGGAGAAGTTCACGGCCGGCCACATCAAGCACTGCGGCGAGCCCGCGCTCCAGTGGATGCGCTTGGGCTACGCGACCGCGCGCAAGAAGCTCGGAACGATCGGCGTGCGCGTGGCCATCATGGACCCCAACGCGAAGCTGCCCGACGAGGTGACCTACGCCGGCGAGGCGGGCTCCACGCAAGTCGTCCCGCAGGCGCCAGCGCCCGCGCCTGCGCCCGCCGTGCCCGTCGAAGGCGAGGTCGGCGAGATGCCGGCTGCGCCCACGGGCAAGCGTGGCGGCCGGCTCACGGACGTCGAAGGCATCGGGAAGGTCAAGGCCAAGGCCCTCGAGGAGGCCGGCTTTTCCGACGTCGAGAGCCTGCGCGAGGCCTCCGAGGAGGACCTTGCGACCGTGCTCGGGGAGAAGCTCGCCCGGAAGATCAAGAGCGACATCCTGCGGGGTGAGCGCTGATGGGCGTGAAGGCCCGCGAGATCCGGGGCATGAGCCACGACGACAAGCTGAAGATCCTCGCCGAGACGCGCGGCGAGCTCATGCACCAGCGGGGCCTCGCCGCGATGGGCGGCGCCGTCAAGAACCCGGGCCGGATCGGGGACCTCCGACGCACGATCGCGCGGATCCTCACGCTCGTCCGCGAGGAGGAGTTCCGCACGGGCCGCCGCCTGCGCACCGTCGCGCGGGGCGAGCGGCACCGCGGCGAATCGGCCCCCTCGCCCGCCGCGCGCCGCCGGGCGTCCGCCCGGCCCGCCCCGCCGAAGCCCAAACCCGCCTCGGCCAAGGTCGGCGCCACGAAGGCGGAGACGGCCGCGGCCAAGGAGCGGGTCAAGAAGGATTCGAAGCGAACGCGTGCCTCCAAGGAGGAGAGCGCCTAGTGGCGGAAGTGTGCCAGAAATGCGGGCTGCCCACGGAGATCTGCGTCTGCGAGGAGATCGCGCGGGAGCAGCAGCGCATCCAGATCTACTCGGTCGCCCGGCGCTACGGCAAGATGGTGACGATCGTCGAGGGGATCGACCCCACGGACATCGACATCGGGCATCTCACGACGGAGCTCAAGAACCGCTGCGCCTGCGGGGGAACCCAGAAGGACGGCAAGATCGAGCTTCAGGGCGAGCACCGGCAGAAGGTGAAGCAGGTGCTCGAGAACATGGGATTCAACGCGGAAGTGAAGTGAGGAGGATCGACGTGACGCGGACGGACTGGATCGGATTCCACGCGGAGGTGCTCGCCCCCGCCCCCTACGCGGGCATCGCGGGCACCGTCGTGGACGAGACCCGGGAGACCCTCCGCATCGCGTCGGACGACCGCGAGCGCGTCGTTCCCAAGCGCGGAAGCACGTTCCGCGTGAAGGCCCCCGACGGCTCGGAGGCGGTCGTGGAAGGATCGACGATCGCCAAGCGCCCGGAGGATCGCCTCCGAGGCTGACGTTTCAACCAAGGTGACGACATGGCCAAGCAAGCAACGACGGAGAAAGGCACGGCCGCCCGGTCCCGCACGCGCGGCGCTTCGCAGGCCGCCCGCAACATCGGCATCGACGTGCCGGCGCCGGAGCGGACCTGCGACGACGGCGACTGCCCCTTCCACGGCACGCTGCGCGTCCGCGGCTTCCGCATCGCCGGCAAGGTCGTGTCCTCGAAGATGGACAAGACGGCCGTCGTCGAGCGCGAGCACCTGCGCTTTGTGCCCAAGTACGAGCGGTACGAGCGCCGCACGGGCCGCTACGCCGCGCACAACCCGCCCTGCATCGCCGCGCAGCCCGGCGACGACGTGACCCTCATGGAGTGCCGCCCGCTCTCGAAGACGAAGAGCTTTGCGATCGTCGCGGCCCGTCGCGGCCAGATGCGCGTCGTGGGCGAGGACTACACGGAGGGCCTGCGCGAGGCGCGCGCGACGCCCCCCTCCCCCGGAGGCGAAGGCGCATGAAGGCCGTTCCCGCCACCATCACGCGCGGGCTTCCCGTGGGCGCGCGCCTCGAGTGCGCGGACAACACGGGCGCCAAGGTCGTCCAGATCCTGGCCGTTCCCCGCGCGGGCGCCCACCACCGCCGCCTGCCGGCCGCCGGCGTCGGCGACTACCTCGTCGTCTCCGTCAAGAAGGGAACGCCCGAGATGCGCCGACAGGTCCTAAACGCGGTCATCATCCGCCAGCGCCGGCCGTTCCGCCGGCCCGACGGCACGGTCGTCCAGTTCGAGGACAACGCCGCGGTCATCGTGGCCGAGAACGGCGACACGAAGGGATCGGACATCAAGGGACCCGTGGCCCGGGAAGCGGCGGAGCGGTGGCCCCGCATCGCGGCCACGGCCAGCATGATCGTGTGAGGTGCGACGATGACAAGCTCCCAACCCCGAAAGCAACGCCTTCGTCTCCACAACCTTCCCCACCACGAGCGCCCGCGCCAGCTGCGCGCCCACCTCGCGGAGGAGCTGTTCCTCAAGTACGGCAAGCGGTCGGCCACGATCCGCGTGGGCGACACCGTGAAGGTCCTTCGCGGCGGCCACGCCGGCACGGTCGGCAAGATCCTCGCCGTGAACCCGAGCCGGCGCACCGTGACGGTCGAGGGCGTCACGGCCGCCAAGGCCGACGGGACGCAGAAACCCAAGCCCATGTTCGCAAGCAACCTGCTTCTCACCAAGCTCGATCTCACGGACCGCCAGCGGCGCGACCTCCTGGGCGCGCAGCTGTCGGCCGACGAGGTGAAGGCGCTCGAGCGCGAGAAGGAGGAGCGCGAGAAGGCCAAGGAGGCCGCGCGTCGCGCCAAGGAGGAGCAGGCCGAGGCCCCGGAGGAAACGGAGGCCGACGAAGACGAGGCCGACAAGGAGCCCGCCGCGGGATCCGGTCCCTCCGAGATGGAAGAGGAGCACGCCGAGGACGACGAAGAGGAGGGACGCAAGTGAGCAAGCATCTCAAGCGCCTGGCCGTTCCGCGCCGCTGGACGGTCCCCCGCAAGGCCCACAAGTGGGCGACAAAGCCCCGCGCCGGACCGCACGCCGGCGAGGAGAGCGTTCCCATGGCCATCGTGCTTCGCGACTACCTCCACCTCTGCGACACCTCGCGCGAGGCTCAGCGCATCCTGGGCGCCCGCGAGGTCCTCGTCGACGGCCGGGTCGTCACCGACTACAAGCGCGGCGTGGGCCTCATGGACGTGCTGTCGATCCCGAAGGTCGACCGGCACTACCGCGCGCTCGTGGACACGGCCGGACGGCTGCGTCTCGTGGACATCCCAAAGGCCCAGGCCGACTGGAAGCTCTGCCGCGTGGAGGGCAAGACGACCGTGAAGGAGGGGCAGTTCCAGCTCAACCTCCACGACGGGCGCAACCTGCAGATCAAGGAGAACAAGTACGCCACGGGCGACGTGCTCAAGCTCAAGCTTCCCGAGCAGAAGGTGGCGGGGCACCACGCTCTCGCCGAGGGCATGCTCGCGTACATCACGGGCGGATCGCACGTGGGCGAGCTTGCCACGATCACGAAGATCGTGGTCACGCACGAGCCGCGCGCGAACCTCGTCGAGCTTCGCGCGGGCGACCGCGCGTTTGCCACCGTGAAGCCCTACGTGTTCGTCGTCGGCAAGGACGAGCCGGAGATCCGGATCCCGGAGGTGGCGATCCAATGAGCGCCGTTCAAGACTTCGCGTACGCGAACCCCATGCAGGCGCCGCGCCTGGAGAAGGTCATCATCAACATCGGCGTCGGCGAGGCGGGCGAGAGGCTCATCAAGGCCGAGAAGGTGCTCTCGCAGCTCACCAAGCGCAAGCCCGTCCGCACGCTCTCGAGGGTGGCCAACCGCGACTGGAACCTGCGGGTGGGGCTTCCCATCGGCTGCAAGGTCACGCTGCGCGGCGCGGCGGCCAAAGACTTCCTGAAGACGTGCCTTGAGGTCCGCAACAACAAGCTGGACCCGTGGAACTTCGACCAGGAGGGCAACCTCAACTTCGGCTTCTCCGACCACACGGACTTCCCCGGCATGAAGTACGATCCCGACATCGGCATCTTCGGCCTCAACGTCACGGCCACGCTTTCGCGCCCCGGCTACCGGGTGAAGCGCCGACGCGTGCTGCCCTCGCGCATCCCGCGCGCCTCGCGCATCGTCCGCGAGGAGGGCATCGCCTGGGTGAAGGCCAACTTCCCCGTGGAGGTGCTGGAGGAATGACCGACGCGACGAACGCCCCCGAGCTTCCCCCGAACGCCCGCTTCGGCCGCGGCGCCAACCGCTGCCAGCGCTGCGGCGTGTTCACCGGGCTCATCCGGAAGTACCGGCTCTTCGTGTGCCGCCACTGCTTCCGCGAGATCGGACCGGACCTCGGATTCAAGAAGTACTCCTGAAGGTGAGACGGAATGCAAAACGATCCTCTGGCAGACGCCTTGACGCTCCTCAAGAACGCCGAGCGCGTGGGCAAGCTCACCTGCGACATCCGGCCCGCGAGCAAGCTCGTCGGCCGCGTGCTCAAGGTCATGCTCGACGCGGGCTACATCGGGCCCTTCGAGTTCGTGGACGACGGCGCGAGCGGGTTCTTCCGCGTGAAGCTCGTCGGCCACATCAACGAGTGCGGCGTCGTGAAGCCGCGCTTCAACGTGAAGCGGCAGGAGTTCGAGCGCTGGGAGAGCCGGTACCTTCCCGCGCGCGACTTCGGCACGCTCATCCTGACGACCACCCAGGGCGTGATCAGCCACGCCGCCGCCAAGGAGCTCGGAACCGGCGGGAAGCTCCTGGCCTACGTCTACTGAGGGAAACCATGGTGCAAGCGCTCGCGAAGGAAACGATCCCGATCCCCAAGGGCGTCACGGTCACCGTCGAGGACCGCGACGTCAAGGTCAAGGGGCCCAAGGGCGAGCTCGTCCGCGCCTTCCCGGAGGCCTCCGTGGCCCTCGCCCAGCAAGGCGACGAGCTCGTCGTGTCGTGCGAGCTTCCCCGCCGCCGCCAGAAGGCGCTCGTGGGCACCTACGCCTCGCACCTACGCAACATGGTAAGCGGCGTGCAGGCCGAGTGGGAGTACAAGCTGAAGATCGTCTTCAGCCACTTCCCGATCAAGACGAAGGTCCAGGGCAAGCAGTTTGTCATCGAGAACTTCCTGGGCGAGAAGACGCCGCGGCGGGCCAGCATCCGCGAGGGCGTCGCCGTGAAGGTCGAGGGCGACGCGGTGAGCGTGACCGGCGTCCACCTCGAGAACGTCGCGCAGACGGCCGCAAACATCGAGCAGGCCACGCGCATCCGCGGCTTTGACCCGCGCGTCTTCCAGGACGGCATCTACATCACGCACAAGCCGAGGTGAGCGACGTGACGCGAGAGGACACGATCAAGGAGTTCGCGAAGATCCCGGGCGTCGGCGAGAAGAAGGCCGAAGCCCTCTACGACGCCGGCTTCACGTCGATGGAGAAGCTCAAGCGGGCGACCAAGGAGGACCTGCTTGCCGTCGAGGGCGTGGGCCCCAAGCTTGCCGAGGCCATCCTGAAGGGCGTAGCCGAGCTCTCGGCGCCGCCGGCGGCCGAGGAAGAGCAGCGCATCGAGGTCGTCGAGGAGAGCGCCCGCGAGGAGCGCAAGGGCCGCCCCAAGCCCAAGAAGGAGAAGGTCGAGATCGTCGAAGAGGCCGAGCGGGTCTACCGGACCCGCGCCAAGCCCAAGCTCGACGAGGCCACGCGCAAGGCGCTCGCGCTTCGCCGCGAGCTTTCGCGCCGACGGCCCGACTTCCCGCGCGACCAATGGTTCCGCTACAAGAAGATCGACCGCAACGTGTGGCGGCGCCCCATGGGCATCTCGAACAAGCAGCTCAAGATGTACCGCTACCGCCCGGCCGTCCCCAAGGCCGGCTACGGCGGCCCGGCGGCCGTCCGCGGGCTGCATCCCTCGGGCTTCGAGGAGGTCCTCGTGCACAACGCCGCGGACCTCTCGAAGGTGAACCCGGACACCCAGGCCGCCCGCGTGGGCGGCTCCGTGGGCGCGCGCACGCGCGAAACGATCGAGAAGGAGGCGGCCGCCCGCGGCGTCCGCATCCTCAATCCCCGGAGGGGATCGAAATGACCGACCTTCGCAACCAACGCCGCATGGCCGCCCTCCTCCTCGACTGCGGGGCCTCCCGCATCTGGATCGACCCCCTCCACGCCGAGGAGGTCGCCGCGGCCGTCACGCGCTCCGACGTCCGCAAGCTCATCGCGCGCGGCTGGATCGAGAAGCTCCAGGAGACGGGCGTCTCGCGCGGCCGCGCCCGCGCGCTTGCGATCCAGAAGAAGAGCGGACGCCGCAAGGGCGAGGGCTCCCGCAAGGGCGCGCAGGGCAGCAAGGCCCGCTCGCCTCGCAAGACGCGCTGGGTGCGGACGATCCGCCCCCTCCGCCGCGTGCTCGCGCAGCTTCGCGACGAGGGCAAGATCAGCCCCCGCGACTACCGCGCGCAGTACCTGCGCGCCAAGGGCGGCGTCTACCGCAGCAAGAACCACCTCTTGAGCCACCTCCGCACGGAAGGCGTGCTCAAGGAACCGCCCGCCGGAGGTGCCTGACGATGGCCGACGGACCCCGCTACCACGTCGCGATGCGCCGACGGCGCGAGAACCGCACGGACTACCGCCGGCGGCTCGCGCTCCTGAAGGCGCGCAAGCCGCGCCTGGTCGTCCGCAAGAAGACCGCGAACCTCATCGTCCAGCTCGTCGGCTACGACGCGCAAGGCGACGTCGTGCTCGCCCAGGCGCAGGCCCGCGAGCTCTCCGGCTTCGGCTGGACGGGCGCGGCCAAGAACACGCCCGCCGCCTACCTCGTCGGGTACCTCGCCGGCCGCCGCGCGGCGGCCACCGGCGTGAAGGAGGCCGTGCTCGACATCGGCCGGCAGATCCCGAGCAAGGGCGGGCGCATCTTCGCGGCCCTGCAAGGCGTCCTCGACGCCGGCATCGACGTTCCGCACGGCAACGACGTGCTGCCCGACGCCGCGCGCGTCAAGGGCGAGCACATCGACGACCTTGCCGAAGGCGTCTTTGCGGCCACGAAGGCCAAGATCGAATCCGGCAAACCGAACTCCAAGCCCGCCACCACTGGAGGGGCATCCCGATGACCAACGAAACGTCTCCCCCGTCCGCGCCCGCGCCCGAGGCTCCCGCCCCCCGCCGCTTCGGCGGCGAGCGAGGCGGCCGCGGCGGCGGCCCCCGCCGGCGCTTCGACGCGCCCGCGCGCGACCTTGGCGCCTGGCAGCCCAAGACCGAGCTTGGCCGGCGCGTCAAGGCCGGCGAGATCACGACCATGAGCCAGGCGCTCTCCTCCGGCCTGCCGCTTCGCGAGAGCGAGGTCGTGGACATCCTGCTGCCCAACCTCGAGGACGAGGTCATCGACGTGAACATGGTCCAGCGCATGACCGACTCCGGGCGTCGCGTGAAGTTCCGCGTGGTGTCCGTGATCGGCAACCGCGACGGCTTCGTGGGCCTTGGCATGGCCAAGGGCAAGGAGGTCGGCCCCACGATCCAGCGCGCGATCGACAACGCCAAGCTCAACCTCATCGAGGTCCGCCGCGGCTGCGGCTCCTGGCAGTGCGCCTGCCGCACGGCCCACACGGTCCCCGTGGCCGTCACGGGCAAGAGCGCAAGCGTCGAGATCACGCTCAAGCCCGCGCCCCGCGGCGTCGGGCTTGCGACGGGCGACGTCGCCAAGCAAATCCTGAAATTCGCCGGCGTGCGCGACGTCTGGGGCCGCGCCGAGGGCCAGACGAAGACCACGATCAACAGCGCCAAGGCCGCCTTCGAGGCCCTGCGCAGGGCCTCGGGCGTCAAGGTCCGTGCGAGCCAGCGCGAGGTCCTCGCGCTTGCCGAAGGAAGCGTGGTCGGATGAGCGGCGCCTACCTTGCCGTCCGCGTGCGCGGCACGCAGATGGTCCGCCACGACATCGCGCTCACGCTCGACCAGCTGCGCCTCTCGCGCCCCAACCACGCCGTCGTCGTCCCCAAGAACGAGACGACCGAAGGCATGCTCCGCAAGGCGCGCGACTACATCGCCTACGGCGAGATCGACGCCTCCACGCTCGAGCAGGTGCTGCGCGCGCGCGGCAGGCTCGCCGGTGACCGGCCGCTCAACGACGACACGGTGCAGGCGATGGGCTTCCCCTCGCTCAAGGCCTTCGCGCAGGCGCTCTCGAAGGGCGAGGCCAAGCTCGCCGACGCCGCAAAGCCGGTGCTCCGCCTGAACCCGCCGCGCGGCGGCTACGGCGGCAACAAGCGCCACTACCCCGAGGGGGCGCTCGGGTACTGGGGCGGCGAGATCCAACTCCTGATCCGGCGGATGGTGTGACCGCATGGCCAAGAAGACGAACAAGACGCACAAGAACCGCGGGTCGCGCGAGCACGGCCGCGGCAAGAAGAAGGGCCGCGGCGCGGGCCTGCGCGGCGGCAAGGGCCACGCGGGCAGCTTCGGGCACAGGATCCTCCACTACCGGCTCTACGACCCCGAGCACTTCGACCGCAAGGGCTTCAACCGGCCCCAGCAGGTCTTCGAGCCGCAGGTCGCCATCGACCTTCGGCAGCTCGAGGAGCGCGCGGAGCGGTTCCTCGCCGACGGCAGCGTGACGCGCGAAGGCGACGTGTACACGGTGAACCTCGCGGACGTGGGCTACAACAAGCTCCTCTCGACCGGGACGCCGCGGCGCAAGTGGCGCATCACGGTGGAGCGCGCCAGCGGAAACGCCGTGACGCGCGTGAAGGAGTCCGGCGGCGAGGTCACGGTGACCGCCGTTCCCAAGCCTCCGAAGGCCAAGGCGCCGCCGGCTCCTGCGGGAGGGCCCGGCAAGGGCGCGGCCAAGCCGGGAGCGTCGGCCGGCGGAAAATCCGAAAAGGCCGACGCGGGCCGCGGCGCGGGCAGGAAGTAAACCGTTATAAGGGGCAGGCGGAATCCCGGCGAGGCGGTCATGGCGGAAGAGAAGAAGAGCTTGCTGTACAAGCTGGAGCCGCTTGCCAAGCGGTTCCCCGCGGTGCAGAAGCCCGAGGGGCACGTCCACTTCCGCTCGAAGCTCGCCTGGTCTCTCGTCTGCCTCGTCGCCTACTTCTTCCTCGCCAACATCGCCATCTTCGGACTGGGCGAGGGCACGATCGACGTCTTCCAGCAGTTCCGAGCGATCCTGGCCGGCGCAAGCGGCTCGGTCGTCCACCTCGGCATCGGCCCCATCGTCACGGGCTCCATCATCATGCAGCTCTTCGTGGGCGCAAAGATCATCAACCTCGACCTCACGAAGCCCGAGGACAAGGCGATGTACCAGGGGACCCAGAAGCTCCTCGTCGTCGTCATGATCTTCGTGGAATCCATTCCCCAGGTCTTCGGATTCCTCCAGCCAAGCCAGGTGTTTGCCAACCGCCTCGACGTGGGCCTCCAGGGCGGTCTTGCGCTGGGCCTTGGCGTCGGCGCCATGTTCCTGTACGGCTTCATCTTCGCCCGCGTGGCCGAGGGCTACGAGCCCTCGCGCATGACGGTTCTCGCAAGCGTGCTGGCGGGGCTGCCCATCGGGCTTCTGTACACGTGGCTCGTCACGGCGCCGCTTGGAGGCATGCTTGGCCTTGAGGCGGAGCTTGGCGTCGTGGCCACGCTTGCGCTGGGCGCCGTGCTCACGCTTGCGGGCTTTGCCGTGGGCACGCTTCGCTCCGAGAAGGCCGAGAGCCCCATTCGGCATGCGCCCGTGCTGGCGGGTCCCGCGTTGGGGGGCCTTGCCATCGGCGCCGTGCTCGTGCTCACGTCCGCGACCTTCGCCTTTGCCCCCTCGTTTGCCACAAGCGCGGGGGCGGCCAACTACAACTGGGCGCGGTTCTTCCTCATCGTGCAGCTGGCGCTTGGAAGCTACCTCGTCTTCCTCATGGACGAGGTCGTCTCGAAGTGGGGCCTTGGATCGGGCATCTCGCTGTTCATCGCGGCCGGCGTCTCGCAGGCGCTCTTCACCGGCATGTTCAACTGGTTCCCCGCCCAGGCGGCGGACCTTTCCGTGTTCAACCCGCCCGGCGGGGCCATCCCCCGCACGGTGTACCTCCTCTCCGAGTACGACATGCGGTCGCTCGTGGGCGGCGGGTTCGAGAACATCTTCTTTGGCGACCCGCAGGATCCGTCGTCGGCCAACGCCATCATCGCCCTCGTCACGACGGTGCTCGTCTTCTTCTTCGTCGTGTACGCGGAGTCGAGCCGCATCGAGCTGCCTCTGGCCCACGGCAAGGTCCGCGGCGCGCGCGGCCGCTACCCCATCCGCCTCATCTACGCGAGCAACATCCCCGTCATCCTGATGGCCGCGCTGCTTGCCAACGTGAACTTGATTGCGCTCCTGTTCCACTACTCGCCCGCCGGGCCGACAGGCGAGACCTTCGGCCCCATGACGGATTGGCCCCTGTTCGGGGGCCGGTGGCTTGCGCACAACGCGCCCGAGTTCTCCGGCTGGCTTGGCGTCTACGCCACGGGCCAAGGCCAGGGGACAAGCCAGGCGCTGGGCGGCGCGGCGTACTACCTCTCGCCCGTGCAGGGCGTGGGCGACTGGCTGCTTCCGTTCCTGAACCCGCAGCGCTACGGCGGGGTGTTCGCCTACCGAGAGGGATGGCAGGTGATGCTGCACGTCGTCCTGTACCTCGTCGCCATGATCGGCGGCTCGATCCTCTTTGCCAAGTTCTGGATCGAGACCACGAACATGGGCCCGCAGGCCGTGGCCAAGCAGATCCAGAAGAGCGGCATGCAGATTCCCGGCTTCCGGCGGGACCCGCGCATCGTCGAGAAGATCCTCGAGCGCTACATCCCGGTCGTCACCGTGATCGGTGGGGCCACCGTGGGGGCGCTTGCCGCGTTTGCCGACATGCTTGGCACGCTTGGCCAAGCGTCCGGGACGGGCCTTCTCCTTGCCGTGGGCATCCTGCAGCGTCTGTACGAGCAGATCGCCAAGGAGCAGGTCATGGAGATGCACCCGGTATTGCGCGGGTTCTTTGGCGAGCGATAGCGCGCGCCCGGGCCTATTCCTATATACCCCCGCCTCCATCCCCGCCGCGGTTCCATGGGTGCCATCGTCATCACGGGCGTGCCGGGCGTGGGCAAGAGCACGGTGTTGGAGCTTGCCGCGGCCGAAACCAAGCGCCCGGTCGTCGTCTACGGCACGGAGATGCTCGCCGTGGCGCAGGCGCGCGGGCTCGTCAAGGACCGCGACGAGATGCGCCGGCTCCCGCCGGATCTCCAGCGGCAGATCCAGGAGGCCGCCGCCGACGCCATCCGGGCGAAGGGCGACGTCATCGTGGACACCCACTGCACCATCAAGACCCCGCACGGGTACCTGCCGGGGCTGCCCGCCTGGGTGGTCGAGCGGCTGCGCCCAAGCCAGATCATCCTCGTCGAGGCCGCGCCAGAGGAGATCGCAGGCCGGCGGGCCAAGGACGCCACGCGGAAGCGGGACGCGGACGACACGTTGGCGATCGCGGAGCACCAAGCCGTGAACCGCCTGGCCGCCATGGCCGTGGCCACCCTGACGGGCGCCACGCTCGTGTTCCTGCAGAACCGGGACGGCAGGCAGGACGAGACCAAGCGCGCGCTCCTTTCCGCCCTGGGTTGAACCGCCATGCCCGACGCCCCCGCCCCGCCCCCCGCGCCGCCGGCCAACTCGTTCCTCTACCTTTTCCTCTTCATGATGCTGTTCATGGTCATCATCATCTTCCCCGACCTCTACCTCGGGCTCGGGCGCGCCACCGGCTCGGTGCTCGCGCCCCTCATCGGCTTTGGCGGCGAGATGCCGGCGGCCACCCTCGTCCTTGCGGCGCTTCTCACCGGCGTCGCGACGACGTACCTGCGCCACGTCTTCACCGACTGGGTCGCCATGGCCAAGGTCCAGGAGACCATGCGCGCGTTCAACCAAGAGTTCAAGAAGGCGCGCCTCGACAAGAACCACCACAAGATCAAGAAGCTCACCGAGCGGCAGGGCGACATCTTCAAGCTGCAGGCCGAAGCCTCCGGCGGCCAGTTCAAGCCCATGATGGTGACGATGATCGTCGTCATCCCGCTCTTCGCGTGGCTCCTCACGTTCTTCACGGCCGCCATCCCGTACGACGTCGACGCCACGGGCGAATCCCTTCTCGTCACGCGCGGCGGAACCGAGGGCGTCCATTTCCTTGGCGCCGGCGCTTCGCCGACGTTCCAGGCCGTCCAACGCACGGACGTTTCGGCCTGGGCGCTTGCGCCCGACGCGGCCGTCTTGGTTCGAGGCGGGGGCCAAACGGCGCGTCTTGGTCCTCCATCCGCGCTCGACCGGTCGGCGCACGAGGTCGGCACGCTTGCGCGGGGCTTCCACAACCTCTCGGCAAGCGGCGCCCTCCAAACGCCGGCCGGCCCGGCTGGCGTCGTCGTCCTCCTCTTCGCGGCCGACGGTTACCGTCACGCCGTCCGGACCGACCAGGTCTCCTTCGTCGAGCTTGCGCGCAACGCGACCGTCTACGCCTTCGTTCTTTCCCCGTCGGCGACGGCGTCGGGCGAGATCGTCGTCGCAGCCGGAGGGACGAACTGGACGCTCTCGGCCGCGCACGCCATCGCGCCCGCCCAAAGCGCGCACGCGGCCGTCACGCCGCATCGCGCCTCGGTGCCCTGGAACCCCGAATGGGACCTCACGGGAGTGTGGATCTTCCTGCCGCGCTGGATCATCCTCTACTCGCTGTTCTCCTTCCCCGGCGGCCAGCTTTTGGCGCGCGCGCTCAAGGCGCGCGACCTCGGCAAGGCCGGCCGCGCCGCGCAGCCGGCGGCGGGGTGAAGACGTGCGCGTGGCCCTGGCCGGGCTCCCCGGCTGCGGAAAGACGACCGCCGCGCGCCTGGTCGCGCGCGAGCTTGGCCTTGCGCTCGTGTCGGCCGGATCCGTTTTCCGCGAGCTTGCCGCCAAGCGGAACCTGTCGCTTGCCGAGTTCTCGCGCGTGGCCGAGCAGGACCCGTCGATCGACCGCGCGCTGGACGCCCGCATGCTCGAGATCCTGCGCCAAGGCGATGTGCTCGTCGAGGGCCGCCTCGTGGCCTGGCTTGTCACCGCAAACGGCGTCCCGGCCCTCCGCGTGTGGCTCGAGTGTCCGCCCGAGGTCCGCGCGGCGCGCGTCGCCGCCCGCGAGGGGGTCCCAGTCGAGCAGGCGCGCGCGGCCAACGACCTTCGCGAAGCCAGCGAGGACGAACGGTACCGGACGATCTACGGCGTGTCGATGGACGACCCGCGCTGGTACGACCTTCGCGTCTCCACGCACGACCGCACGCCCGAGCAGGTCGCCGCCGCCGTCGTGGCACGCGCCCGCGCCGGGGGATCGCCACCGTGACCGAGCGCGTGCTCCTCGTGAAGGCGAAAGCTCCAACCGGCCCGCACGGTCGCCCGCCAAACGAGCGGTCCATCGCCGACCACCTGCGTCTGGGCATCGTCAACCTCGACAAGCCTTCCGGACCCACGAGCCACCAGGTCGTCGCGTGGATGAAGGCGGCGCTTGCCATCTCGCGCGCGGGCCACGGCGGCACGCTTGACCCCAACGTCACGGGCGTGCTGCCCGTCGCGCTCACGGACGCCACGCGGGCGCTCAAGGCGCTCCTCCTTGCGCCCAAGGAGTACGTCTGCGTCCTGCGCCTGCACGCCGACGCCCCGCCCAAGCGGCTGGAAACGGTGCTGCGCGAGTTCGTCGGCGACGTGTACCAGGTTCCCCCGCTCAAAAGCGCCGTGAAACGCCAACTGCGCGTCCGTCGCGTGTACACCCTGGACCTCCTCGAGA
The DNA here is from genome assembly GCA_035541015.1 of Candidatus Thermoplasmatota archaeon. Lineage (NCBI taxonomy): Archaea > Methanobacteriati > Thermoplasmatota > Thermoplasmatota archaeon. The sequence continues at coordinate 27,149 of DATLFM010000075.1, read as the reverse complement.
ACGAGGGCCGCGAGGTCCTGTTCCGCGTCCGCTGCCAGGCGGGCACGTACGTCCGCAAGCTTTGCTCGGACGTCGGGACCGTGCTTGGCACCGGAGCCAACATGGCCGACCTGCGCCGAACGCGCACGGCGGGCTTTGGCGAGGACACGATCGCCACGCTTCACGACCTCACGGACGCCGTGGCGCTGTGGAAGGAGACCGGCGACGAGAGCGCACTGCGACGCGTCGTCCAACCCATGGAGCGCATGATCGAGCATCTCCCGCGCGTGATCGTCCGCGACAGCGCCGTCGACGCGCTCTGCCACGGCGCCGACCTTGCGGCCCAGGGCGTGCTCGAGGTCGAGCGCGGGCTTCGCAAGGGCCAGGCCATGGCCGTGTTCACGCAGAAGGGCGAAGGGGTCGCGCTTGGGACCGCGCTTGCCAGCGCCGAGGAGATGCTTGCGGCCGAGTCTGGGCTTGTCGTGAACGTCGACCGCGTGCTCATGGACAAGGGCACGTACCCGCGCGCCTGGTAGCAAGGTTTTTAGGCGAAGCGGGCCTACCGCGGGCCGTCGGTCCAAGGCCGCCGCCTTGGCCCTCGTGGAATCCTCGCTGCGGCTTTGGATTCCCCGGGGCCCGGCTTCAAGCGGCCCGGCGGGCCGCTTGCCGCCTTGGCTCAGTGGTGGAGCGACTCCTTGGTATCCCACTCCGCCGACGCGATTTGCGCGGGTGAGGCCGGAGAGGAGTAGGTCCCGGGTTCGATCCCCGGAGGCGGCTTCGCGGCGCCGCCGGACGCTTGCCGGGCCTGCGCCCGACAAGCCGGCGGCTGCACGCATACGCATGCATACGTTTGTATACGTGTGTATACAGGGGTTTTCGGATCAGAGGTTGTCGCGTTTCATCGAGCGCGCGCGGTCTTCCGCGCCGGGTCCTTGGATCCCCTTTTCGCCCTGCATCTGTTCCCGGCCCTGCTCGACGACCTCGCGCACGGTCTCGCCCGCCTTGCGGGTGAGCTCGCCTGCGACCTCCGGCCGCGCCTGCTCGGCGTAGCCCTCGGCCGTGCCCGTCACGGCGGCCGTGGTCTTCGCGGCGGCCTGCTTGGCCTCTTCGCGGATCTCCTCGGGCGACTTGTCGCGAAGCGTGCTCGCGATGTCCGTGGTCTTCTGCTTGGCCTTCTCGGTCAGATCGCTCGTGTCCACCATGGTTCCACTCCTCTTCGTTTACGGCTCGCGGCGCGGCCGGGCCAGCGGGCGAGCGATCGCTTGCGCGCGCTCGCCGGTCGTGCGGGCCACGCGCTCGAAGCCCTCGTCGGCCTCCCGGCGAATGGAGGTGGCCGCTTGGTACGCGACGGCCCCCGCCATGGCCGCGAGGATGGCAAACGTGAGACCCACCGCAACGTGCCCCCAGGGAACGCCCCATTGCGCGTTGAGGTGCGCCGCGATGGCAAGGGCGAGGAAGCCCAGCGCAAAGACGGCGAGCACGGCCGCGGCCACGATGCCGCCCACCGTCTTGGCAACCTCCCTGCGAACGTCGTCGATGACGCGTCGGACCTCGTCGCCGACGATGCCCGGCGTTGCGCGTGCTTCGCGTGCCGCCTCGGCGATCCCGGGCGCCTGCGCAACGCTGCTGCGCACGGCGTCGCCCGCGCGGGAGAGTGCATCGGGGGAAAGGACGTCTGCGGTACCCATTCCTTCTTGCGCCTGGCGCACGGTCTGGGCCGCCTGGTCGGCGGCGCGCGAGGTGTGACGGGCAAGGTCGCCTTCGCGCGCTTGCTCGGCGAAGCCTTCCGCCGCGCCTTCGACGGCGGCGAGGCCTTTCTCGAGCGCGCTTGCGTCGGAGCGGGTCGCCTCGGGACGGTTCGGCGGGCGGCGGGTCGCAGACTCGTCGTCGACCATGGGCTTCACGAAGCCGTTCACGGGCGCGCGCGAGTCCTTAGGGTTGCGGCTCAATCGGCGGTGGATGGCTTCCGCGCCACGAGCGCGTGGTTGTTGGCGGCCCAGCCGAGCGGAGGAAGGCTCGCGGCCGCGCGATCCCACTGGAACGTTCGCGCCGGGTCGGCTGCGAGGCGCTTGAGGAGGAGCCCAAGCGGCGTGCCGCCGTATCGCCAGTGCGCAAGCACGGAGAAGCCGGCCGCCTGCAGCAAGGACCGTATCTCCCTGGCGCCAAAGCGCCGTTCGTGGTACCAGCGCCCGCGCACCTTGCCCGCAAGGTCGCCAGGGGCAAAGGTGGTGGGCAGGTTCCAGAGGAACGCGAGGCCGCCCGGGCGCAGGACGCGGAAGACGTCGGCGAGGATGGTCGCCTCGTCGCCCACGCCGTCCTCCCAGACGTGTTCGAAGACGCCCGAGGAGATCCAGGCGTCCTGGCTTGCGTCGGGCACGGAGAGACGGTTTGGATCGCTTCCGAGGAGGGTTGGGATGGCAAGCTTCTGCGCGACGGGTTCGTAGCGCGGCGGGACGTGCAGCAGATAGTTCGCGGCGCCGCGGACCCCAAGCGCGTGCAACGTGGCGGTCACGTGGCCGTAGTACCCGCCCCAGTCGAGCACGCGACCTTGGCCGGGAACGAGCCGCGCGACGAGGCCGGCATGGAATGCGTAGATGGCCCAATCGTGTGGGTTGCGGAGGTTGTCCGCGTGATCGAGCGCAAGCTCGTCGGCCAGGCGGCGGTAGGCCATTTGCGTCCCCTTCGTGCGGGAAACAAGCGCGGGCAGGTCTTCCAGGGTCGCGTGGAAGGCCCGCCGCACGTCCGCCGATCCGCCCGTGACGACGCGCGTGATCTGAAGCTCGTCGCCGTCGGCCATGGGCGTGTCGTGCGGCACGACGACGCCGTCCAGGGCCGCAAGCACGGTCTCGGGATGGTCGCCCACCGCCCGCAGGACGTCCTCCACGCGCGCGCCTGCGGGCAGCGTGACCTCCCCTTGTCCCCGATCGGGCCCCAGCCTCCTCCATCGCACCCGGACCGTGGACACCGAAGGGGTTATGGAGGACCCCCAAAATACGGCTTCGCTCCCGGGACGAACGTACCCCGGTTGGTTCGACTTTGGAGGAACCGAGGGGGAAGGTTTCGGCCTTCCCCCTCGGGCTCCCCCTTCCATGCGCACGTAGCCAAGCGGTCCACGGCGGTAGACTCGAGATCTACTCGGGCTCACGTCCGGCGCAGGTTCAAATCCTGCCGTGCGCGTGAAACCTTTCCCGCTCGGCGGCCGCTCGCCCTGGGTGCTTCGCGGCCGCCTCGCTGAAAAGGTTGTCATCCAAAGGCGGCGATGCCCGCCCTCGCTCGGCCTGCCTTCGGCGGTCCTCGCGTCGGGCGCCCGCCGCCTAACTTCCCGCGCGGCGGCCGCTCGACCCACCGACGAAAAGGCTTAATCGGCCGCCCGTCGTGCGCGAGTTCGAACGGTGGACCGCGAAGGCGCGCGCGAGACGGTGCCGATTGCGTTCGCGGAGGGAAGAGGGGGGAGGGCTTTCGGGCCCTCCCCCCTCTACTCCCCCCACCCCATGCTCCCGTAGTGTAGTCCGGTCAATCATGCTGGCCTTTCGAGCCTGCGACTCGGGTTCAAATCCCGGCGGGAGCACTTGCGCGGTCGCAAAGCGACCGCGCGATCGCTGCGCCGGGATTTGACGAGATGACGAGCGAGGTTGCGCCCGAAGGGCGCAACGAGCGGAGTCATCGAAGTCCGAGCGTTGGTCGGCGACGAAGGCGCCGGGCACCAACGTGAGCCGAATCCCGGCGGGAGCACTCCTCGACGCTTGGGCGCGTCACCGAGTTCTCGCGCCTATCGCCCCTGCCAGCGCCTCGATCGTGATCGGCAGCCTGGGCCCATCCTGCTGCACGGCGACGGCAAGCGGCGTCGTTCCCACGCGCGAGAGCGAGTCCTGCAGGTCGTTGCCGTGGACGGCGGACAAGACCATGTAGGCGCGCCCGTCGGGGCCGACGGCGGCACCCTGGACGTGACGGGAGGCGGCCGGGCCGTCCTTGAGGACGAGCGAAGCTTCGCGGACGATCGGGCTTCCGTCGGCTCCGGCGAGGAGGTGCCCGAGGTACCAGTCGGTGGGGCCGTCCACCGTGTCCGTGAGCCCCCAATTGAGGACGGCGCCTGGGCCGCGCTTGTTGCCGTCGATGTAGACCGAGCTCACGGGCCGGTCGAATCGGATCGTTCGCTCGACGAAGGTATGCCCGTCGTCCTTGCTGATGGCGATCTGGATGCCGCCGGAGCCGGGGCCGGGCGTGGCGGCTTCGTTGCTCATGGCGACGACGTACATCGTGCCTTCCGCGTCGAAGGCGACCAGGCCGTAGTTGCTGATCTCCGAAATGGACGTGTGGGCGTTTTCGAACACGGGGCGCTGCTGGACGTCCATGACGTTTGCCGCGTTGCCCGTCACGACCACGAACATCTTGCCCTGGCGCTGGGGCGCGGCGAAGAAGTGGTCCGCGCGCATGTCCGGAATCCCGGGGATGAAGCCGCCGCCGTCGCCGGCGCACAGGTTCCACACGGGCCCGTCGAGCGGGTTCCAGACGTCCACGTACCGAGCCGGCGGAACCTTGAGCACGCCGATCTGGACCGGCCCGCCTCCGGCGTTGTTGACCATGAGGAGCTTCCCGTTGGCGTAGGCGGCCCATGGCCGGTCGTTGAGGTTCGCGACGCTGCACGAGCGATCCTGGCCCGTGAGCGCGGCGGCGCGCGAGGTCTGCGCTTGAACCATGTCGTACGCGTTGGGATTGTGGTAGCAGTGGCGGGCGCCGTCGTCGCACCAGCCGTTCACCGGGAACGTGGCAAGCGTGATGTCGACGCCCCAAGCCTGCCCGTCGTCGCCCGCGACGATGAAGATCTCGTCGCTGGGCGGAGGGGTCCCGCCGTGCAACGGCTCGGGCACCCGGGCGCTCGATGCAAAGGGAAGCTGTCTCCACGTCTTGCCGTCGTCGCTGCTGAAGAACGCGGGCGCGCCGGTGGTGTCGATGCCCGTCGTGTGGGCGCTGATGTAGATCACGCCCGAGCTCGAAACGTCGATCGTGGGCTCGTAAAGGCCATGCCCGAAGTGCACGGCAGGAAGCACCGCCGACAAGGCGAAGGCCATCGCGTCGGTGACCTCAAGATCGATGTCCAAGGGCAACGCGTCGGTCACTTGGGGGTCGAGCAAGGCGCCCGAATCGGGGCCAAGACAGCCCGCCAGGACCAGGCCGGCCGTCGCTAGAACCGGGAGAATCAGCCTCGCCATGGGGGGAAGTAGCCCTGACTCATTATCTATTTTTTCCGCGCCCGGGGGCGCGGCGGGTCGTCATCGGGCCGCGTCCGCGGAAACGCGGCCGCCGTGGCCTACGCGCCGACGCCGCGGTGAGCTTCCGGTGCCAGGCGTCTCCCCTTCCGGCCCGCGGGCTCAAATCCTCCAAGGAGCATGCGCCCGCGTGGAGGCGGTCCTGCGAAGGCCCCAAGCGGCGCCTGCGGAGCCTGCGGCCGCCTGGCGCGTGGTCGTCAACCGGGCCGTCGTCGTGGGTGCGCTCGGGTACTTCGTCGACATCTACGACCTGCTCCTTTTCAGCATCGTCCGCGTCCAGAGCTTGCGCGCCATCGGCGTCGCCGACGCGGACCTTCTGCCCGTGGGCGTGCTCCTCCTCAACGCGCAGATGATCGGGCTTCTTCTGGGCGGCATCCTCTGGGGCGTGCTCGGGGACCGGCGGGGCCGGGTTTCCGTCCTCTTTGGCTCGATCGCGCTGTATTCGGTCGCCAACATCGCCAACGCCTTCGTGACGGACGTGGAGACCTACGCCGTCCTGCGCTTCGTGGCCGGCGTGGGGCTCGCCGGGGAACTTGGCGCCGCCGTCACGCTTGTCGCCGAGACGCTGCCCGCCAACGCGCGCGGCTACGGCACGGCGGTCGTGGGCGGCGTGGGCATCCTGGGAGCGGTCGCCGCGGCCATCGTGGGAGGCGCGTTCGCCTGGCAGGTGGCCTATCTCGTCGGCGGCGGCATGGGGCTCGTGCTGCTTGTGGTGCGGTTCAAGCTCGTCGAATCCGGTCTCTGGCGCTCGGTCGAGCGTTCGGACGCCCGCAAGGGGGACCTCCGGCTCCTGTTTGGGCATCCCGAGCGCCTGGCCCGATACGCGGCGTGCGTCCTCGTGGGGCTTCCCATCTGGTTTGTCGTTGGCGTCGTGGTGACCTTCTCGCCCGAGCTGTCGACGGAGCTTCGCGTCACGGGACCCGTTTCCGCGGGGGACGCGATCCTGTGGTGCTACGTGGGCCTGGCCGTGGGCGGCTTTGGGCTGGGCGCCGCAAGCCAACGCCTCCGCTCTCGCTGGTGGACCGTGTTTGTCGCGCTCGGGCTCACGGCGGCCACGGTATTTGCCACGCTGCTTGCGCGCGGGCAGAGCCCCGCCGCCTTCTACGGCCTGTGCGCGGCCATGGGCCTTGCCGCCGGCTACTGGACGGTCTTCATCACGATCGCCGCCGAGCAGTTCGGGACGAACCTCCGCGCAACGGTCGCCACGACCGTCCCCAACTTCATTCGGGGCTCGGTGGTGCCCATCACGCTTGCCTTCTCGGCTCTGGCGCCCCTGCTGGGCCTCTGGCGCAGCGCGATGGCCGTCGGCGCGGCCTGCCTGCTCGTTTCGCTCGTCGCCTTGCGGAGCCTGCCCGAAACGCACGGAAAGGACCTGGATTACCTCGAGACCTAGCTTTTTGGCACCCTCCTGCATTGCGGGGGCCATGCCCCGACGCCGGGACAAGGGGCTCGAGCGCGAGCGCGCGCGGGCCCGCATCGGAGAACTGTTCGTCTTGGCCGAGGCGCGCGCCCGAGCCGGCGACGCCGAGCGCGCGCGCCGCTACGTCTTGCTGGCCCGGCGGCTTGGCACGCGATACCTCGTCCGCCTGCCGCGCGAGCTCTCGCGCCGTCACTGCAAGGAATGCAACGCGTACTGGCTTCCCGGGCAGGCCCGCGTGCGGATCCGCTCCCGGCGCGTCGTGGCCACCTGCCCCTCGTGCGGCGCGATCCGCCGGTTCGGGGTCGGTCCCCCCGCGCGGCGCCGCGCCCGCGCCACCAAGGAGGGTTTCCATGGACGCGCGTGAGCGGCGCGCGCTTGCCGCCCTTGCGCAGAAGCTCGAGGCGAACGTGTCCGTCGGCAAGTCCGGCGTCACGCCCGGCGTCCTGGCGGAGCTCGAGGCGCGCCTTTCCCGCTCGGAGCTCGTGAAGGTGAGGTTCCTCAAGTCGGCGCGCGAGGGCGCGCAGCGGCAGGAGCTTGCCGATAGCCTGGCGACGGGCGCCCGCGCCGAGGTCGTCGAGGTGCGTGGCAACACGGTCGTGCTCTGGCGCGCCAAGTCCAAGCGCGGTCCCGGCGCAAACGTGAAGTAGCCCGTCCCGGCTGTCCGGCCCATGGGCGAGCCTTCCGCCGAGGGCGAGGCGAAGGCCGGCGAGGCGCCCGCGCCGGCGCCCACCCCTCCTGCGCCGGCAACGGAGACCCGCCAGCCCATCGTGTCCGTCCTGGGGCACGTCGACCACGGCAAGACGAGCCTCCTCGATCGTATCCGCGGCACGACCGTGGCCGAGCGCGAGGCGGGCCGCATCACGCAGCACATCGGCGCCACGGAGGTGCCGCTTCCCGCCATCCGCCGGCTGTGCGGGCCCCTCATGAAGGGGAAGGAGTTCCGCGTGCCGGGGCTCCTGTTCATCGATACGCCCGGCCACCAAGCCTTCACGACGCTGCGCGCCCGCGGCGGAGCGCTTGCCGACATCGCCGTGCTCGTCGTCGACGTCCACGAGGGCCTCATGCCCCAGACGCGGGAGGCCATCTCGATCCTTCGCAAGAACAAGACGCCCTTTGTCGTCGCGCTCACCAAGATCGACCGGCTCCACGGCTGGCAGCCCGAGGAGGGGAGCCCCTTCCTCGCCTCGCTGCAGCGGCAGCTCTCGCGCGTCCAGGAAGAGCTCGACACGAAGATCTACGAGATCGTCGGCCGGTTCTCCGAGATCGATCTGCCCGCCGACCGGTACGACCGCATCGCCGACTTCCGCAAGTCGATCGCGCTTGTTCCCCTCTCCGCGCACACGGGCGAGGGCGTTCCCGACCTCCTGCTCGTGCTCATCGGGCTTGCCCAGCGCTTCCTCGAGGAGAGCCTCGCCACGACGATGGACGCCCGAGCGGAGGGCACCGTGCTCGAGGTCAAGGAGGAGCGGGGCCTTGGCGCCACGCTCGACGCGATCGTGTACGGCGGCACGCTGCGGCAGGGCGACACGATCGTCGTGGGCGGCCGAGCCGGCCCCATCACCGCCAAGCTGCGCGCGATCCTGAAGCCCCGGCCCCTCGACGAGATCCGCGACCCCTCCGAGCGCTTCGCGAGCGTGAAGAGCGTGCGCGCGGCAAGCGGCGTGAAGCTCTCGGCTCCGGGACTCGACGGCGCGCTTGCAGGCGCGCCCCTGTACTCGGCCACGGCCGCCACGCTTGCCGAGACGGTCGCGCTCGTCCGCGAGGCCATGCAGAGCAACATCGAGACGGCCGAGGCGGGAGTGACCGTCAAGGCCGACAGCCTCGGCAGCCTCGAAGCCATCGCTTTCGAGCTTTCGAACAAAGGCGTGCCCATCCAGGTGGCCGAGGTGGGAGACGTGAGCCGCCGCGATGTCGTGAACGCGCGGGCACGCGCGGACCCCCTCTTCCAGGCCGTGCTCGCCTTCCACGTGAAGACGCTGCCCGACGCGAAGACCGAGCTTGCCGCCGGCGACGTGAAGCTCGTCGAGGGCAACGTCATCTACCATCTGCTCGACGCCTACGTCGCCTGGCGCGACGAGCGCAAGGCGCAGCTGGAGGCGCAAAGCCGGACGGAGGTCGTGTACCCCGGCAAGGTCCTGCTCCTTGCAGACCACGTGTTTCGCGTCTCCAAGCCCGCCGTCGTCGGCGTGCGCGTGCTCGCCGGCAGCGTGCGCGCCGGCGAGCGCCTCCTTCGAGAGGACGGGCGCGTCGTGGGCGAGATCGCATCGATCCGCAGCGGGCAGGAGACGCTCAAGGAGGCCAAGCAGGGCCAGGAGGTGGCCCTTGCCATCGACGACGTGACCGTGGGACGCCAGATCGACCCCGAGATGGTGCTCTACGTGGACATCCCCGAATCCGACGCCAAGGCGCTGCAGGCGATGGAGCTCACCTACGACGAGAAGGAGACGCTGAACGAGTTCCTCGGCATCAAGCGCAAGGCCGAGCGGCCGTTCTGGGGAATGTGAGTCACGCGTCCTGCCGCCGGCGCCCGAGCGCAAGCGCAACGAGGACCACGCCGCCTGCGACAAGCAACGGCTCGGGCGCCGGCGTCCGCTTCAGCCGGTCGATCTCGAGGCCGACGCGTGCCAGCTCGTTGTCGATCTGATTCGACAGGCGCTCCATCCAGCCATACGCGCGGTCCTCCTCGCGGTACCGCGGGTCGAGGCTTGCCGCAAGCTCGGGGTTCTCCTTGACGAGCACCGTCGAGGTCGCCGACCAGGCGGTCGAGAACGGGCCCACGGGGCGGGCGACAAGCTGCCACATGCCGGGCCGGACGCCTTCCTGCTTGACGCCGCTGATGACCTTCTTTGCGCCCTCGGCCTTGGCCGCGGTCCACGGCCCAAACGTGCCCACGCCGTCGGAGAGGTACACCTGGAAGACGCCCTGCGGGTTCGTCCACGCGAAGTCGAACGTGACCCGCGTGGCGCCCTGCTTCACCGGGAACACGAACTGGATCGTGGACGGCGCTGCCCCCGAAGCCGGCGTGGCGCCAAGAAGGCCGCCCGCCGAGGACGTGAACGTGCCCGTCTGCGTCCATTCCTCCGCGCCGCCGGCCACGAGAACGTTGCCGTGGTCCTCCGGGAGGTTCCGCGCCAGCAGGACCGCGTCCCGGCCGTCCACGAGCCCAAAGCCGTATTCGGGATCGGGCCCTCGCGGCCCAAGGTCGATTGCGGCCTCGCGAAGGATGTTCTTCACGCGCGCGGGCGTGAGGCTCGGGTTCGCCTCCAGCATGGCGGCCACGATGCCGGCCACAAACGGGGCCGCCTGGCTCGTGCCCGAGAGTTCAAGATACCGCGCCGACGACACGGCGTCGGCCTGCTGCGCCCGGACGATTCGCGAGGTCGGATCGCCCGTCGCGCTGGCCGACCGCGCGCTCACGACCGAGGAGCCGGGCGCGACGAGGTCGGGCTTGATGAAGTCGAGCGCCAAGCGGTCGCGGCCCACGGCCGGGCCCCGCCCCGAATACGAGCCGAGCACGCCCGCCTTGTCCGTGCCGCCTACCGTGATCGCGTGCGGGTTCTGCGCCTCGCTCGAGAGCGTGCTTGGGCCCGGGCCCCCGTTGCCGGCGCTGAACACGACGACGATGCCCTCGTCCGTCAGGCGCTGGATGGCGCGCTGCAGCGGGTCCTGGGCGTCGTAGTGCGCGTCGCGCTCCGCGCGGCCCCAGGAGTTGCTCACGACGCGGATGTTGTAGCGGTCCTTGTTCGTGAGGATCCAGTCGAAGGCCGAGAGCGCCGCCGTCGTGGTGAAGCTCACGCTAAAGTCGAGGCCCACCAGGCACGCGCCCGGCGCCACGCCCCGGTACCGGCCGCCTGACTCGCCGCCGGACCCGGCCACGATGCCCGCCACGTGCGTACCGTGCCCGTCGAGGTCGCTGGGGCTTCCGTGCCAGGCTCCGTGCGCGTACTTCACGTTCGCAAGCACGCACGGGAAGTCCGGATGCGTCGTGTCGATGCCGCTGTCCACGACGGCCACCGTGACGCCGCGGCCCGTCGCGCCCAGGCTCTCGATCGCCGTTCCCGCCCGCACGAGGCGCGCGGCCTGATCGAGGTGCTTCTCCACGGGACGCTCGGGGTCCACGCGCAGGACGAAGGGAAGGCGCGCCACGTCGCGCGCTTGGGCGTCGGTGAGGCTCGCCTTGGCGCTCGGGACGATCGTGAAGAAGACGGCCGCCGGGTCGCGGGCGAGGATCTCAAGCCTTTGGACCGGGGAGGGCTCCTGCGCGAACGTGACCACGTACGTCTGCTCCGAGAAGCCGCCCACGGGAGGCGCGGCAAGCGTGGCGAGGAACAGAAGCGCGGCTAGGGTCGCGCGAAGGCGCATCAAGGAAAAGCCGGGCGGACGGGCTTATAAGGGCTCGTCTGTCGGGAGGCGGGAAGAAGGGGGAAACGGACGAAGGGAGGGACACGAATTTCGCGGCGATCCGCCGGCAAAGACGACTGCGTGTCGAGGTGACCGCCTGGCATCGGGCAAAGGACATGACGAATACCCTTAGGGAAGGCACTGCATCTCGCGACTCCATGCATGCGGTGGCAGCGCCGTTCCTGGCGATGGCGCTGCTCCTGTCGGGATGCTTGCAGACCGCGGAGCGTCCCAGCACCCCGGACCCGGTCGCTCCCAGCCCGCCGGGCCCGCTCGAACCATCCTATCCGGAAGGCCCCGGTGAGCCGCCGCGCCCTCCGGTTGAACCGTCGGCGGAGCGTACGCTCGTCGGGATCGGCGGTGACGCCGAGGCGTCGCTTGCCGCGGGAGCCGACGGCGTCATGCTTGTATGCAGCCATGGAGGTTTCACCAAGCCCTCGCCCCTATGGGCCTCGGACGACGGGGGATTGACGTGGCGCGAGGTCCACCCGGCGCCCAACCATCCCCCAAGCGGGGACTGCGACGTCGCGGTGGCGCCCGACGGAACTTGGTACGTGGCCTACGCGACCCTCGCCTCCGTGACGATGGCGGCTTCGACGGATCGGGGCCAGACGTGGAAGGTCACGTACGTCTCCGCGGTGCCCGTGGGCGGCATCGTCGACCGTCCGTGGATCGTCGCCCGCGAAGGCGATCTCCTGCTTTCCTACATCGGCGGCGACGCGGCCGGCATCTTCTGCCGGCGGATCGAGGCCCTGGGCGTGTACTCCTGCGCGAACGCGCATCTCTCCATGGTTGCGCGTTCGACCGACGGGGGGCAAACGTGGGCGGAGTACCGCGTCGCCATGGCGCCCTCGGGCATTCCCGAGACGTGCACCACCGGGCGGACGTTTGCCACCGGCGACGGGGTGGTCCATCTCCCGCTCGCTTGCTGGCCGTCCGCGGGCCCCTCGCCGCCGGCCCTGCGCGTGGGCCTGCTCTCCTCACGCGACCTGCAAGCCTGGGAGTTTCAGCAGGCGCACGCGTCGTCGCTGGGTCTTTTCACCGTGCCAACGGCAACGCAGAGTCCCGACGGGACGTTTTGGCTGACGTGGGCCGAGGGCAGCAGAGCGGAAGGAGGGGTGATCGCGGCCGCGTCGAGCGACGGCGCGTCTTGGAGTCCGCCCCTCGTCGTCGCCTCCAACCGGACCTCCGGCGGCTTCCTCTGGCCCTGGATTGCCGCCCACGACCGCGGCGCGACGTTGGGTTGGATGGACCAAACGCCGCACGAGGGAAGCCCCGCTTGGAACGTCGTGGTGGCGACGATCGAGGCAGATTCGCGCGTGCAAACGCGCACAACGCACTACGCCGAGGGCGACATGGTCTACGAATTCTCCATGGTTTCTCTTGACGCGGCGGGTCGAGCGTTCCTTGTCCATCCCCTCCTTGGGGACGGATGCAAGAAGAGCCCCCCGGGCATGGACGACAGGCGCCGGAACGAGCAGTGCATTTGGCTTCTGCGCGCGGCCTGATGTTCACCGCCCCCGGCCGCTCGTCCGTTCGTCAAGAACCCCCGATCGCGCCTCGCGAAAGCTGGGAGTGGGATTCGAACCCACGCGACCCAGATCTGCAGTCTGGTGCCTAGCCGCTCGGCCATCCCAGCGGGCCTACGGGCCCACCGCGCGAACCTGCCTTCAATCCTTCGCTCGGCACGCCAGCGCCGCGCGATCGCGCGACCGCGCGCGCGGCAATCGGGCACCGCCCCGCGCCCTTTACGTAGGGGGCCCGCCTTCTCGTCCGTGATGGCCGACGACGAGCCGGACCTGTCGATCCACGAGTTCGCGCAGGTCGACCTCACGGGCGCCACGGTGATCGACGGGTTCCCGAGCGTGGGCCTTGTCTCGACGATCACGGCAAACTACCTCATCGACGTCCTCGAATTGCAGCAGATCGGCATCATGGACAGCCGCTTCTTCCCCACGGTGTCGATCGTCCGCAACGCCACGCCCATGTACCCCGTCCGAATCTACGCGGGCAAGGGCGTCTGCGTCTTCATCAGCGAGTTCCAGCCCGCGCCCAAGCTCATCCGGCCCATCGCCGACGCGATCCTCGCGTTTGCGCAGCGCAAGGGCTGCACCACCATCATCAGCCCGGAGGGGCTCGTCCTCGAGCAGGCCGGCGACAACCCCGAGGAAGTCGCCATCTACGCGCTTGGCAGCACGGACGCCACGCGGGCGCTTCTTGCCAAGCACAAGCTGCCCATGTTCGGAAACGGCATCATCACGGGCGTCTCGGGCGTCCTCCTCAACCTCGGCAAGAAGCACGGTTTCGACACGATCAGCATCCTCGCCGAGGCAAACCCGAACTATCCGGACGCGCGCGCGGCGGCGAAGGTCATCGAGGTCATCGACGCGCTGCTCGAGCACATCGAGATCGACGTGAAGCCCCTGTACACGGAGGCGGAGAACATCGAGCGCACGCTCCGCATGATGCAGAAGCAGGCGGCGCCGGCCGAGGGCAAGGGGCAGGACTACCCGCCGAGCATGTACGGCTAGGCGCCGGCAGGTTCATGGGTTTCCCCGCCGCTTGGCCGCCGGGGAAAAAGCGGTGGCCGACGTTGTCGTCGAATCGCGGGGACTGTCCAAACTCTATGGCGGCCGCCGCGCCGTGGACGCGCTCGATTTGCGCGTGACCCGCGGTGAGATCTTCGGCCTCTTTGGGCCCAACGGCGCGGGCAAGAGCACGACGCTCCGGCTTCTCACGGCCCTCACGGAGCCTTCCGAGGGAACGGCCGTCGTCTGCGGACTTGACGTGCGGCAGGCGCGCGACCGCGTCCGCTCGCGCGTGGCGATCCTTCCCGAGAACCCCACGCCCGACGGCCATCTCAAGCCCGACGCATACCTCGGGTTCTGCGCGGCGCTGCGCGGCGAGTCGGCGGGCCGCGCGCGCGCCGCCTGCCGCGAGACGCTTGCGTCGCTGGGCGTTCCGCCGCGGGAGAAGCCGCTCTCGCACCTGTCGATGGGCCAGCGGCAGAAGGTCGAGATCGCGCGCATCTTGCTGGATCCCTCGCCGCTTCTTGTGCTTGACGAGCCGTTCAACGCGCTCGATCTCGACACGCGGCGGGTCGTCATGGCGCGGCTGCGGGAGATGGTCCGCGATGGCCGCACGATCGTGTACACCTCGCACCACCTTCTCGAGGCCGAGCGGTTCGTCGACCGGTTTGGCTTCCTGCGCGCCGGACGGCTCGCTGCCGTGGGCGCTGCCGGCGACCTCAAGCGGAAGTTCCTGGCCGCCCGGTTCCGCCTCGAGGTCACGCGACCGCAGGACGCCGTCGCGCGGCTGCGCTCGGTCGCGGGCGTGCGCGAGGCCCGCATGGACCACCATGAGATCGAGGTGCTCGTGGACGAGCGCTCGCGCGTGGGCTCGATCGTGCGCGCGCTCGTGGAGGCCGGCCACGAGGTGACCGCCGTCGTTCCCCAGGGCTCCATCGAGGACCTCTTCGACCAGCTGCGGCAGGAGACGACGCCGGCGGTGGCGGCATGATGCGAGCCGCCGCGGCCGTCGTCGCTCGCGACCTTGCGGCCTGTCGCCTTCCGATCGCGCTCGTCGTGGCGCTGTTCCTTGTGCCCACGACGGTGACGGTCGTCACGAGCAACCCGGAGGGAGCGCCCCCGCCTGGACCCGACGAGCCCCCGCCGATCGTCTCGTTCCTCTTCCCGGCGCGCCTGATCGCCTCCATCCTCTCGCTCGTGTTCTTGGCCGCCTGCTTCGAGCGCCTGCTTGTGAACGAGACGCGCACGGGAAGCATCGCGACCGTGCTGCGAAGCCCCCTTTCGGCCCGCCGCATCCTGGCCGCAAAGTTCCTCTCCGTGGCCGTGACGGGCGGCCTTCTCATGCTTGGGCCCGCGCTTCTCTTGTCCGCGGCCGCATTCGCAAATGGCGTCGTCGAGCCGCATCCGATCCTGGCGGGCTTTGGCGCCGCGTACGCCATGTGGACGGGCGCGTTGGGCATCCTTCTTCTGGCGCTCCTCTCGGCCGTCGCGCTCACGGGCGTCCGCGCGCTGCCCCAGGTGCCGCTTCGAGGTCCGCTTGCGGCCGTGGCGTTCCTGTCGCTCCTGTTCACCTACCTTGGCATCGACCTTCTCGGGCGCGTGCTGGGCTTGTTCCTTCGCGATCCGGCGGCCATGGACGCGCTTGCCGCGGCCCTTCAATCGTTCGTCAAGGCAAGCCCGCTCCACGTCATGGCCGACGCCTTGCAGGCTGCGCTTGGCGTCCCCGGCTGGCAGCCCCCATGGCTCTTGGCCGTCCTTTTCGTCGGCCTTGCCGCCGTCGCCTGGCCCGCCGCCTCCCGTCTGTACGTGGACCGCGTGGCGGCCGCCTAGCGGAACCGTTTTCGGACGGCTCCGCCTTGGGGCCTCGTGAAGCCGGGCGATCTCGTCGAGTTCAAGGCGGGTCTCTTCGGGATCCAGGCGCCCAACAACGTGGGACTCTACCTCGAGCGCCTCAAGAAGAAGGAGGGTTTCTACGCGGTGCTCTACACCGCGAAAGGCCGGCTCGAGGTGAAGACGGAGCATCTCAAAGGACGCCTCCTCGCCTCCCAGCTGACCCTTCCGGCCGACGAGGCGACCCTCAAAAGCCGCCTCGCGCAGCTCCTGGCGGATCGATCCAAGAAGGCCGCCCAGGTCGAGGTCCGGCCGGGCGAAGTCCGCGACGCCGACCTGTGGCGCAAGGTCTCCGGAACCGAGGGGCCCTACACCGCCTACGCCCTGGCGGCCGCGCTCTTTGGAACCGAGCAGCCCTCGACCGACCAGCGCGAGGCGGTGCGGCGCGCCCTCGAGAGCTGCCGCCGCGCGGGCGTGGGCTACTTCCGCTTGGCCGGCGCGCGCGACGAGACGTGGAAGCCCATCGAGGTCGAGACGTTCAAGACCTTCCGCCGCGAGGCGGACGCGTTTCGGGCGCTGCGCAAGCGGCTCATCGCGGAGGAGGAGGTTGAGGACGATCCCAACGCGCCGCCGCGCACCGTGTACGTCGGCCTTGCCTTCTCGCTGGATGCGTTGCCCCCGGCGGACGCCGAGCGCGTGCGCGTCCTTGCCAAGGTCATGGAGGACTTCGTCCTGCACGACCGCGACCGGGGCGCCGTGACCGTGCCGGGAACCGATCGCCACACGCTCGACGGCTTCTCGCTGTTCGACTTTGCGCGCTGGCTTGCCAACGACTGGACGGGCTCGCGGGCGTCGCTCTCCTCCACCTTCGTCGAGTTCCTCGTCGACGCGGGCCTTCGGACGGAGGCCCAGGCGCTGGAGCTCGTCGCGCGCCGGCTGGTGCACGCGCGCGAGGGCTTCGGCTGGAACAGTCCGCCGGAGGTCGAGGAGGCCGCCAACCGCTTCCCTGGCGACCTTCCGGCCCCATGGCTGTCGGGGCGGCGCGATCTGCGGGGCGTCCCCTGCTACACGATCGATCCCGCCGACGCGCGGGACTTCGACGACGCCGTCGGCTACGAGCGCCAGCCGGACGGCACGCACGTGCTGTGGGTGCACATCGCCGACGTGTCGCATTACGTCGAGAAGAACTCGGCGATCGACCTCTCCGCGCGGACGCGCGGAACGAGCGTGTACCTGCCCGTTCGCGTGCTGCCGATGCTTCCCTCCCGTCTCTCCGACGACCTCTGCTCGCTGCGCGACGCCTCCGACCGGCTGTCCATGAGCGTGCGCACCCGCTACGACGCGGACGGCGGCGTGCTCGAGGAGGAGCTCTTCGAGGGCGTCATCCGCGTGACGCGCAACTGCCGCTACGAGGAGGTGGACGAGGCCATCGCCGCCGGGCGCGAGCCGTTTGCGTCCATGGAGGCGTTCGCGCGCGTGCTGCAGTCCCGCCGCCGAGGGTTGTCGCTCGACACGGGCGAGCGGCGCATCCGTCTCACGGAAGAGGGCATCGTCGATCCGACGATCAAGGAGGGATCGCCGGCCACGCGCATGATCGAGGCGTTCATGGTGGCGGCCAACGAGGCCGTGGCGCGGCGCCTTACGCGCGAAGGCGTCTTCTTGCCCTACCGATGCCACCCGCTTCCCGACCGCGCGAGCGTCGAGACCTGGAACGCGCAGATGGAGACGCTGGGGATTTCCTTGCGGATCGAGCTTCCGGAGCCGGCCGATTCCGAGCCGGAGGCGGGTTCGGGCGCAAGCCTGCTCGACCTCCTCCAGAAAGGGGGGAAGCTCGAGCTTGTGACCGGCGGCTTCAAGCCGGAGGCGACGGACGGGGAGGAAACCGGGCCGCCGGCGCCGGCCGTGCGCGGGGTCGCGCAGCTTTCGGACGAGGAGCGCGAGGTGTACCTTCGCCCGTTCCGCGAAGCCCTGTCCGTCGTGTCCGCCCTTCCGGACCCGCGCGTGCGGGAGATCGTGCACGTGAAGCTCCTCTCGGCCATGGGGCGTGCCTTCTACACGCCACGCAACCTCGGGCATTTTGGCCTGGGAAGCGACTGCTACTGCCACTTCACGAGCCCCATCCGTCGTTACCCGGACCTCATCGTGCACCGCGCCTTGCGGTGGGTGCTGCGCGGGCGACCCGGCGCCGAACCGCACACGCTCGACGAGCACGAGGCCATGAGCGCCCACGACAGCGAGCAGGGACAGGCCGCCGAGGCGCTCGAGCGCGGAACCGTGAACTCGGCCATGGTGTTCGCAAGCCGCGACCCGCGCTACGCGGGCGCGCTCGAGGGCGTCGTGAACGGCGTGACGCGGGGGGGCCTTTTCCTGGCGCTTCCCGGGGGGCTCGAGGCCCGATTGTCGACGGCCGACCTTCCCGGCGGGCCCTTTGCCGTGGACGAGCACGCAAGCGTGCTGTACGCGGGCGAGATCGAGCGGGAGGCCCTCCAGGGCGAGGTCGACGCCTCGAACTGGCGCGAGCTTCTCGATCCACAGACGGGCGAGCTGCGCCGCGTGCGGGCCAAGCTTGGCGACCGGCTCCGCGTTACGATCGCGCACCGGGACTACGTGGCCGGCCGCGTGGGCGTCAAGCTCGCGGATTAGGCGGCGCCCAGATCGTCGCCCGAAATCGGGGGCAGGATCGGGCAGTACTGCTGGGGCGCGACCGAGTCGCGGACGGCTTCGACGACCCTGCGCACGGCGCAGGTGGGCGCGCAGACCACGCCAAGCGGGGAGGACTGCTGGAGACAGATCGGGGGGCTGCAGACGTCGTACGCAAACAGGGAACAGACGTTTTCCCGAACATCTTCGATTTTCTCGCCCAAGTTCACGCCCGCGGAGGCCATCGGCAGGGCCACGGCGGCCAAGAGCGAAGCAAGCCCAACGGTCAGCACTGTACGCAGCATGGATCTCCCGCCTGCCTGGGCCTGGGGGGTTCTTAATTTTTTCCGCCACATACTAGACGGATGGGGCCTCCCAAGCGGCAATGTCAAGGCTGCGAGCCCCGTTTCGGCACGGATGCGCTACGGGCGTCTGGCCGAATTCTACGCGCGCCTGGAGGCGACGGCAAAGCGCCTCGAGATCACGCGGGTCCTGGCCGAGCTTCTCACCGAGGCCGACCCGACGGAGATCGACAAGGTCGTGCACCTCCTGCTCGGCGAGGTCGCCGCGCCGCACGAGGGGGTCGAGCTTGGGCTCGCCGACCGCCTCGTGGTCCGCTCCGTCGCGTTTGCCACGGGCCTCCCGGAAGCCGAGATCGACCAGGCGTACGTCAAGACCGGCGACCTTGGCCTCGCCGCCGAGCAGGCCGCGGAGCGCAACCGCGCCTCGCGGGGAGGCCAGCAAGCGCTCTTCACGGAGGAGCTCACGGTCGCGCGCGTCTTCGCGAGCTTCGAGAAGATCGCCCGCCGGGGGGGTGCCGGAAGCGTCGAGGCCAAGACGAAGCTCCTCGTGGACCTTCTCTTGTCCGCGACGCCCCTGGAGGCGCGATACCTCGTTCGCTTCGTAGCCGGCAAGGCGCGCCTTGGCGTGGCGGACCTGACGGTGATCGACGCGCTTGCCGCCATGGTCGCGTTGCCCGACCGCGTGCCGCGCCCGGTGGAGGAGCTGGGCCCCGAGCTTCGTGCCAAGCTCCAGGCGGCTGACGCCGCCATCGAGCGCGCCTACAACGTTCACCCCGATCTCGGTCACGTGGCCCGCGTCCTGGCGACGGACGGCCTTGCGGCCATGGAGGAAATCCGCATGCGGCCTGGCGTGCCCGTTCGTCCCATGCTGGCCGAGCGGTTGTCCTCGACCTCCGAGATCCTCGTCAAGATGGGCGGGGAGTGCTTGGCCGAGTACAAGTACGACGGGCTGCGGCTGCAGGCGCACCTCGAGGCCGGCTCCGTCGAGCTCTTCTCGCGCCGTCTCGAGCGCGTGACGGACCAGTTCCCCGACGTCGTGGAGGCCCTGCGGGCGGCCTTCCGGGGGACCTCCGCGATCGCCGAAGGCGAGTGCGTGGCCGTGGACGCCGAGGGCGACATCCGACCCTTCCAGGAGGTTTCCGTCCGGCGCGGCCGCAAGCACGGGTTGACCGAGGCCATCGAAAGCGCCCCCGTGCAGCTTGTGCTCTTCGACCTTCTGTACCTGGACGGCCGGGAGGTCGCCGGCGAGCCGCTGCCTCGTCGGCGCGAGAGGCTCGAATCCGCCTTTGCGCCGGGCGAGCGCGTCACGTTCAGCAAGGCCGTCCTCGCCAGCGAAGACGAGGCGCTCGAGGTCTTCTTCCGCGACGCGATCGCCGGCGGGGCGGAGGGCATCCTCGCCAAGTCCGTTGGCCCCGGCAGCGCCTACCGCGCGGGCGCGCGGGGATGGCAATGGATCAAGTACAAGCGCGACTACCGGAGCGAGCTTGCTGACAGCCTCGATCTTGTCGTCGTGGGCGCGTTTGCCGGCCGCGGACGGCGGGCGGGGTGGCACGGGGCGCTCCTCATGGCCTGCTGGAACCCCGAGGAGGGCCTCTTCGAAACCGTCTGCAAGCTCGGAACGGGCTTCGACGACGCGACGCTTGCCGCCTTGCCCGAGCGCCTGTCTCCCCATCGCCTCCCCGCGCGCGATCCTCGCGTGAAGAGCGCGCTTGAGGCGGACGTCTGGTTCCGGCCCGCCGTCGTGGCGGAGGTGGTGGGCGCCGAGCTTTCCCTCTCGCCCACCCACACGTGCGCCTTTGGCGTCGTCGACGCGGCAAGCGGCCTTGCCGTCCGCTTCCCGCGCTTCACCGGGCGATGGCGCGCGGACAAGCTTCCAGACCAGGCCACCACGACCGGCGAGATCCTCGCGCTCTATCGCCTCCAGCGCGAGGCGGGACCTAGCGGCGACGGGCCCAAGCCGCCGAGGCCATCGCAGCCAGGATGAGTCCGGCCGCCGGCGCGTCCACGGAGCGGTCGGGAACGGCAAAGAGGCGCGCGGCGGGTTCCGAGACGTTTTCCCCCGAGTGGACGACGGCCTCCAGCCGATGCTCGCCGGGCGAAAGGCGCGCAGGATCCAGAAGGAAGCGCCAACGCGCGGCGCTCTGGGTCGCCGTGATGAACTCGAGCGCCGCCTCCTGCCACGCGCCGCCGTCGAGCCGCACGAGCACGCGATCCACGGGATGGACGAAGCTTGGCGAGGTCGCAAGCCCATGCGCCCAGGCCGAGGCTGCGAGCACGGTTCCGGCCTGCGGCTCGTCGATCGTGATCGTGGGCGAAGCGACGGGAGCATGCCGAAGCACAAGGCCGTCGCGCCCAACCGCGAGGGCCACGTCTCCCTGGGGTCTCCACGCCACGCCGAAGGCGCGGTGGCCCCGATCCCACAGCGGCCCGACGCCCTCGCCGTCCGAGAACACGAGCGTGGGCGGGCCGTTCACGGCGGCAAGGAAGCCCGAGCCGTCCGGACGCCATGCGAGGCCTCGAACGTCGCGCCCGACGGCAAACGGCAGCGGAGAAAGGCTTTGGCCGTCGTAGGCGACAAAGCGACCAAGGGCGGCCGAACCGTCCGTGACGGGCGTGTGGTTGAACCCGCCCAGCACCGCCCGATCGCCGCGGGGCGAGAACGAAATGGCAAAGGCGCTCGAGGCCTCGTTGGAAAAGTTGCCCTCGAACGTGAAGCAGGGGCTCCGGCAACCCTCCCGCGGCACGTGCTCGAACCGGAGGATGCGGCCGTGCGAGAGGCTCCCGTCGGGCTCGGTGCGGATCGTGTCGAGGAGCGCATAACGCCCCGACGGGTGCCAGCCGATCGCGTTGAAGCGGACCTGGTTTCCGCTGTCAAGGACGGTGAAGTTCCGGCCGTCCCACTTCAGAAGCCCGTTCCCGAGGAGAAGCGCGTAGTCGCCCTGGGGCCGCCACGCGGCGTCCCGCCCCACGAACGTCTGGCTTGCAAACTCGCTTGCCGCCCACAGGTTCTCGATGCGCACGCCGTGCGGCCCGCGGGGCTCCAGACGCAGGATCGCGTTCCAGGCGCCGACGGCGATGGCGTGGCCGCCCGAGGGATGCCAGGCGACGGCCAGCAGAGACGGATCGACCGCGCCGGCCACCTCGCCGTCGTGCGCCGCGCGAACGTCGCGCCCGTCGGTCCACAGCACCGTCGCCACGCTCCGACGCTCGTCTTCGCGGCCGCCCACGATCCACGCCATCGTCCCGTCGGGCGCCCAGGACACGGCCTGCAGGTCGGAGGCGGTGACCTGCGGAAGGCGCATCGCAACGCCCTCGTGGTCGGCGGCTTGCGCGTCCAAGGTCGGCCCCGCAACCGCAAGCAGGAAGACCGGCCAAGCCGCGAGCACGGTCCTCATGACGGGACCTCGAACCGCACCGCGTCCCCTTCGTGCAGATCCAGGCGGTCGGCCGCGCTTCCCTGGTTGACGGCGATTTCGACGAATCCGGCCGAGCCGGCGAGAACGAGGAGATCGCCGGCGGCTGCAAATCCGTACGTTGGAAGCCAGGGCGCCTCCACGGACGGAGCCTTCCCAGGCCCCGCGATCCGCAGGGAATCGCCAAGCGAGAGGCGCGAGGCGAGGACTTCCTCCGAAACGTTCGTCACGACGTTCCCGAAGGTGTCGATGGACACGACGACGGCCTCGATGCGCCCTCCTTCGACGCGCGGCGAGCCGAAGTCGAGGTCGACGAAGGACTCCACCTCGCGCCCTACCTCCGAAGGATCAAGCCCCCCGTCCAGCCGCGCCGCCACCGGCGCGAACACGTCCCGGCCGTGGAACGTTCGGGACACCTGAGGGAGCCAAAGCTCGGCGTTCGACAACTCACGGACCCGCAGCAGGCCCAGCCTGCGCGCGGCGGGAAGCAGGAGCCCGTTGTCGGGCCCAAGCAGAAGTCCGCGCTCGCACTCGGCAAGGAGCGTCCGGCGTCCCGCGCCAACGCCCGGGTCCACCACGGCCACGTGCACGGCGGGGGGGTACCACGGGACCGTGGCTGCAAGCAGGAACGCGCCGTGCCGGACGTCCCCGCGGCGGACCTCGTGGGTGAGATCCACGACCCGCGCGTCGGGCCGAAGCCGCAGGATCACGCCCTTCATGGCCGCCACGTAGGCCGATTGCCCGAAGTCCGTCGTGAGCGTGATCATCGGGCCTGGAACCTTGGGCTTGGCGCAAAGTCTTTTTGCAGGGCCCGCGCGTGCCGGTTCGATGTCCCGACCGGGCGTGGGAACCCTCTGCTCGATGTTCCAGAACACGGTCGCGCGCGCCGGCGAGCGGCCCGCCCTGAAGGAACGCACCGCGGGGGGTTGGCGCACCATCACCTGGGAAGGCTACGGCGCCTACGTGCGGCACGCAAGCGCCTTCCTTCGCGCCCAAGGGCTGCCGCCCGGGGAGAGGGTCGCCATCCTGGGGCGCAACGGGCCGGAGTGGGCCATCGCGGACTTCGCGATCCTCCACGCGGGCCTCGTTACGGTCCCCCTGTACGACACGCACTCGGACGAGAAGCTTCTCCACATCCTGGAGGACGCCGGCGTCCGGGCCGCGTTCGCCCTGTCCCCCCGGCACGCCGCGCGGCTGCGCGCGCTGGGGCCGAGGCTTGAGGTGATCGTCGCCGCGGGGGGTCCGCCAACGTCCGAAGCGGCCGCGAAAGCCTCTGGAACGGGCGTGCTCGACTGGGACGCGGCGCTGCGACGCGGACGGGCGGCGGATGCGGAGGCGCCAAGCGCGTTCGAGGAGCGTTGGCGCGCCGTCGCGCCCGAGGACCTCGCAAGCCTCGTCTACACGTCCGGCACGACGGGCGTGCCCAAGGGCGTCGAGCTTACGCACGGCAATTTCGTGTCGAACGTGCAGGCGTCGCTCTCCGTCGTGCCGCTCTCCGAGGACGACCTTGCCCTCTCGTTCCTTCCCCTCTCGCACGTCTTCGAGCGAACGGCGGGCCATTTCGCGCTTGCCTACGCGGGCGCCTGCATCGCCTACGCGGAGTCGATCGACAAGCTTGCCGACAACCTCCCGGAGGTTCGCCCGACGGTCATGGTGGCCGTTCCGCGGCTGTACGAGAAGATGGAGGCCCGCATCCGCGCGGCCGCGCGGGCGCGTGGGCGGGAGGCCTCGCTCGACCGGGCGCTGTCCGTGGGCATGGCCGTCGCGGAGCGGACGTCGCAAGGACGGCCGATTCCGCCGGGCCTGCGCCTCCAGCACGCGCTCTGGGATCGGCTCGTGTTCCGCACGACCCGCGCGCGCACGGGAGGGCGCCTTCGGTACTTCGTCTCCGGCGGCGCGCCCCTCGCGGAAGATCTCGAGAAGACCTTCGCGGCCGCGGGCCTTTGGATCCTGGGCGGCTACGGTCTCACCGAGGCGAGCCCGGTCGTCTCCGTGAACACCTTCCAGAACTACCGCTTTGGAACGGTCGGGAAGCCGATCCCCGGCGTCGAGGTCCGCATCGCCCGCGACGGCGAGATCCTCGTCTCGGGCCCCAACGTGATGCGCGGCTACTGGAACCTGCCGGAGGACACCGAAGACGCCTTCGAGGTCGACGACGACGGCAAGCGGTGGCTCAAGACAGGCGACGTCGGAACCCTGGATGCCGACGGATTCCTGCGGATCACCGATCGCAAGAAGGACATCATCGTCCTTTCAAACGGCAAGAACGTGGCCCCCCAGGGCGTCGAGAACGCCCTCAATGCCTCGCCCTGGATCGCCCAGAGCGTCGTCGTCGGAAACGGCCGAAACCACCTCGTGGCGCTCCTTGTCCCGGCGTTCGAGCGCCTCTTCGAGTGGGCCAAGGGCGAAGGCCTTCCAGCCGACGCCGACATTCTCGTCTCCCACCCGCGCGTGGGCGAGCGCTACCGGCGCGTCGTGGAGGAGGCAAACGCGCGGCTGTCGCGGCACGAGACGGTCAAGAGCTTCACGCTGCTGCGGCGCGAGCTCACCCAGGAAGCCGGCGAGCTCACGCCCACCCTCAAGGTCCGTCGCAAGGAGATGGATCGCGCCTACGCGGACGTGATCGCGCGCCTGTACGACGACGGCGGCGCTGCGGTCCCCGTGGACGAGTTCGAGCGCACGGTGCGAGGGTAGGCCGTCAGCCTGCCACGGCCGGCGGAACCTCAGCCCCGCTCGCCTTGGGCGACGGAAACAGCCGGTGACGCCGTCCCTGCACCACCCGGAAGACCAGCCCGACGTCCTCCAGCCGCGACGCGAGCGTGCACACAGCACCGCGCGAGGCGTTGAGCGCCCGCGCCGATTCCGAGATGCTCGCGCCCGGTTGCAGCCTGAGATGAGCCAGGAGCGCGCGCGCAAGGGGGCTTGCCGCCACGTGCGCCTGACGCGCCCGGTCTCGGTCGAACAGCTCCGCATCGTACCAATGCCTGCGGGCGCCTGCGCTTCGGACAAAGCCCGCACGCGCAAGACGCCAAAGGTGGTACTCCGCAGTCGTTCGATCGACTTGCAGCAGGCGTGCCGCCTGCTCGGCGGCGATCCCCGGACGCGCTCGGACGAGCGCGAGGATTCGACGCCGGACCGGCGACTCCAGGACATCGCCGTGCGCGATGCGCGAGAACATCCACGCGACCAAGAGCGCCGCCGCACATCCGAGGGCCAGCAGGGGAGCGCTCGACCCGGTCATGGCCGGCAACCGCCCGGGGCCGGGAGCCTTCGTTTCGATTGGCGCCCGCGGCGGCGCCCCCAAAGCGGGAGAGGGCTTCGAGGGCAAAGCGGTCGCCGCCATCGGCCCGATGGGCCCCTCCACCGGCAGGACCGCGGGCGTGGACAAAGCGTCGCGCAAGGAGCGCCCGGGCGGCGTTTCGGCCGACGCGGGCTCCGGGCCCGCAGGGGAAGAAAATCGCACATCAAGGCCGCCCCATCGGACGTGCGTTTCGATGCGCGGCGTCTTCTTGTGGAGGGTGCCAGCCGCTTCCTGTCGATCGTAAGGGCAGGGGCGCCCCTCAAGCCGCGCGCACGGGTAGGACAATGCCCCCGCGCCAAAATCGTCGGTGTTCCACGCGCGCAGCCAAAGATCGTTCGGGAAGGCCCGAACGCTTCGGTCGTCCGTTGCATACAAGGGGTTGTCCGGCCATCGCAGCGGGCACGCGTTGAGGTTCCAGCACAAGCCCGCTCCCAGGTCGCGCCGATCGACCTCCCGGGCGCGCACGGTCAGGAAGATTCCTCGTTCGCCCGGGGCGCCTTGGACTTCGCGCTCGCCGACGCTTGCGCGCTGGCGCAAGGTGCCAGGGGACAACGAATCAACGGCGCCAACGGCCTCGCGGACCACCGGCGCGGCGTCGTGCTCAAAGGCGAGGTCGTGCGGCGCCACCTTCGCGCCCACGGGCGCTTGGGCGCCTGCCTCGACCCGCGTGGTCGTATCGTATTCCAGGCGGACCCGATCGTCTCCGGGATCCGTGGGGTCTCCGGCCTCCCATTCGAGGGCGGACGCCGCCGGAAGCAGGGGCAGGACGGCCAGGACAAGGGCGAGGGCGCGCATGGTCAGCAGTAGGGCAGGCACGATTCCGGCGGCATGCAGCCAAGGGGCGTGGGGATGCACTCCTCGGCTGCCACGAACGCAAACGCAAGGGTTCCCAACGCAAGCCAAGCGACTACGGCCATCGCCGCTACGACCGCGATGCGCGCTGCGCCTTCCCAAAACGCACGATCGGACATTGCCACTCCCGATGCCACGTAGCCAGGCTCCTGGGAAAGGTTTTTCCGTGATTGGATGGCTGGATCGCGTCGGCCCGGTGGATCGTTCTCGAAAACGGGGAAAAGACTCTAATGGGCCACCCGCCCGCGCGCGTCCAAAAGCGCCGGCGCTTCGGGCCGTCTCCGTTTGTTCCTCGAACGTTTTGCGGATCGGGGAAAAACCATACAAGACCTGGCCGGGTCTGCGGGCGCGTGGAGATGCACGAACGGTGGATTCCGTTCTTCGGCTTGGCTGCATGCCTTGCGCTCTTTCTCGCTGCCGAGCCCCTGGCGCAGGCTGTCCTGATGATCCCGCTTTTCCATCGCGCTCCCGTTGCGGGCGTCCTGGCGGCGCGGACGCGGCGCAACATTTACGAGACCGTCTGCAGCCGCCCCGGCCTTTCCGTGGGCGCCGTTGCCCGCAACTGTGGCGTCGCCCATGCGACGGCCGCCTACCATTTGGGCCGACTGGAGCGGGAGGGTCACATTGTCTTGGTGCGGGGGCGCTACGCTTCGGCCTGCTACGCCTCCGGTTCCGGATTCCTTCCCGAGGACCGGGCCCTCCTGGCGTTGCTTCGGACGCGGGCGACGGTCGTCCTAGCCGCCATCCTTGACGAGCCGGGCGTTTCCTTTGGTGACCTTTGCCGCCGGACCCAAGCGTCGGGTCCAAGCGTGCGTTGGCATCTGCGCAAGCTCGCAAGCGCGAAGCTCGTCGAGGAGCGCTCCGAAGGCCGCCGGGTCCGCCTGTGGCCCGACCCCACGGCCGTGCTCTTGATCGGCGGACGTCTGGAACCGCGCATCGGCGCTGCGGACGAGAAGCTGCGGCACGACTTGGCAATGCTCATGGCGCACGCGCGGCGGCCGAACCCGGGGCCCCTTGGGTCCTAACATGCCGCGGCCGCCGGGGCCTCCTTAGCCACCTCTGCGCCGGCCCCCGCCTCTTCCAATGGCGCGCAGCCGCCGGAAGCGGCCCTCGCCGCTTCCCTTTTTTCTTTCTCAGACTTCCTTCACGAGGTACTTGTCCGCGATCCCGCGGATCGTCTTCTCCCAGCCCTGCGGGTTCGTGTGACGAGCCACAC